>JACMMY010000174.1 GCA_014378805.1 Moraxellaceae bacterium | reverse complement strand
TTAAAAATACTATCTCGGTAAGAAAACTGACATTGATCAGGTCTAAATTCGTGTAACTTTCCAGCACGATCCATTACTTGTACAGAATGCAATCGATCAACGAGCTCGACACCATATGCCCCAATATTTTGTACTGGTGCAGCACCGACTGTACCAGGGATTAATGCAAGATTTTCTAAGCCATACCAACCGCGAACCAGTGTCGTCATCACAAAATCATGCCATAGTTCACCTGCCATCGCTTCAATGATCACTTGATCGCCTTCAGTTTTGATCATGCGAATGCCGCGTAGCATTGGACGAATGACTAACCGCTCTAAAACCTCAGGCAATAGCAAATTACTGCCGCCGCCTAATACTAAACGTGGAAAACGTTTTGCAGTCACTGAAGTTAAAATCGTGGCTAAATCATCCACAGATTGAACTTCAGCAACAAATCGCGCTACACAAGGCAAGCGTAATGTATTTAATTGATCTAACCGCGCACTTTCTAGAACTCGCATATCACCTGCCGTATGTTGTTTCACACAGAATACTGTTTGCTTCAATTTAAAAAAAGACAAATATCGTCAATAAACAGATGCCGCAACTTAACACTAGATGTAGTTTTATATATAAATCACATTACTTTATGCAAAATTCAAACACCTAACTGACTGAAAATAATCTCTTTATGACAATATAATATCTTGTTAATACATGCTTAGATAATAGGGTAAAACCTAGATCTTAGGCATGAAGGTGATGTAGATAATTGTGCAAATAACGTTTGAATATGATAGATATGTACACCACAAAAAGATATGTCTCGCTATACTCGAATCATTAGGATAATCAGGCCAATAAGGAACGTTATATGACCAGCACGACATTAACACCGCTCACATCAAATCAAACTTCAGATCCAACCCCTATCCAACGAACATTTTCTGCGCAACTGGATACCTCCATTCGCTTACGTCAATCGACTACCGCAGAACGTTTAACGAAGATTAAAAAACTTAAACAAGCTGTTCTCGCACATTCTGAGGATATCATTGCTGCAGGCTTTGCCGATTTTGGGAAACCCGCAACTGAAGTTGAATTAACCGAAATTCTACCAATCGTCGCAGAAGCCAATGATGCGATTCGTAAATTAAGCGGATGGATGAAACCTAAAAAGGTCTGGCCGTCACGCATGATGTTCGGTACATTCGGCTATACCCAATATGAGCCTAAAGGTCGCGTATTGATTATTTCACCTTGGAACTATCCTGTGAACCTCACTCTAGGGCCATTGGTTTCAGCAATTGCTGCTGGGAATACGGTTATCATTAAAACCTCAGAAATGACGCCGCACTTATCGACAGTGATCGGAACAATCATTCGAGAAACTTTTGATGAAACTGAAATCGCGTTATTTGAAGGGGATGCGACAGTTGCACAGGCACTTTTAGAACTTCCGTTTGATCACATCTTTTTTACAGGCTCCCCTGCAGTTGGAAAAGTCGTCATGACTGCGGCAGCAAAAAACCTCACCAGCGTAACGCTTGAGTTAGGTGGTAAATCCCCAACAATTATTGATGAGTCAGCGGATCTGGAACTTGCTGCAAAAAATACCTTATGGGCAAAATTCACCAATAACGGACAGACCTGTATTGCACCCGACCACGTTTATGTCCACGCTTCTGTCAAAGATGCATTTATCAAGCATTGCGTCGATGCACTAGATAGCATTTATGGCAAAGATGCCCAAAAAATTGAAAGCCCGGACCTTGCTCGCATTGTAAACACTCGCCATGTTGCTCGTGTCAAGGGACTCTTGGACGATGCAACATCTCGTGGCGCGCGCGTGATTACAGGTGGACAATATGATGAAAGTAAACGTTTTATTGCGCCTACTCTCCTCGACGATATTCCTGATAATGCAGAGATTATGCGCGAAGAGATTTTTGGGCCATTGCTACCCATTATCAGTTTTACTCAACTCGACAACGTCATTGCACGCATTAACGCCGACCCAAAACCATTAGCGTTGTATGTGTGGAGTCGCAATAAAGAAAACATAAAAAAAGTCATGCAACAGACGACCTCAGGCGGCGCATGTATTAATCATAGTGTGGTTCAGTTCTTACATGGCAACCTTCCGTTCGGTGGTGTCAATAACTCTGGCATCGGCAGTGGTCATGGTCACTTTGGGTTTATGGCATTTTCTCATGAACGTGGAGTCGTCCGCAGTTGGATTATTTTGGCAAAAATGTTCTATCCTCCGTACACCAGTTTCACGCGCAAACTGATCGCCATTTTTATTAAAACAGTCTAAATCAACATCAAAAAATGCTTCTCTCAGCACTTGAGGGGAGCTTTACATGATTCACGCGTTGTTACTCAAGTCACCCAAAACCCTGCTTTTCATTCCAACAAAATCAAACCATGATGGTTTTGTAAGTCATAAACCATGATGAGTTAGCTCCATTAATACTCATCTCGACAAATAAAAGGAATAATATTATGGGTTTTCTCTGGTTCTTACTGGTTGGTTTGATTGCTGGTTGGTTGGCTGGCATGCTGGTTAAAGGTGGTGGTTTTGGTGTCGTCGGCGATATGATCGTCGGTGTACTGGGTGCATTTATTGGTGGTTTTCTGTTTACAAAACTAGGCGTCTCTTCTGGTGGTGGAATGATCGGAAGCATTATCGTTGCAACGATTGGCGCAATCATTCTGATCTTTATATTACGCCTCATCAAACGAGCGTGACGTTTAAAAACTCATAAAAAAGCGAACCATAAGGTTCGCTTTTTTTTGAATCGCTCAACCACTAGTCCATCTTACGGCCTTTGCTTGCAGCAATACGCAGACGTAGACCATTCAGGCGAATAAACCCTTCCGCGTCTTTTTGATTATATGCGCCGCGATCATCTTCAAACGTTGCGATATTTGCATCAAATAACGTGTCATCCGATTTACGACCCGCAACAATCACATTACCTTTGTAAAGTTTGACGCGCACAACACCGTTTACCGGTGCTTGTGACTCATCAATCATCACCTGAAGCATCTTACGCTCAGGACTCCACCAGTAACCGTTATATACAAGGCTTGCGTAACGTGGCATCAACTCATCTTTCAGATGCGCAACTTCACGATCCAGTGTAATCGACTCAATCGCGCGATGCGCACGCAGCATAATGGTACCAGCTGGCGTTTCGTAGCAACCGCGTGACTTCATGCCAACATAACGGTTTTCAACCAAGTCCAAACGACCAATACCATGCTTACCGCCCAACGCATTCAATGTCACCATCACTTCAGCGGGTGTCATTGCTACGCCATCGATTGCAACAATATCACCTGCTCGATAGCTAAGTTCAACGTATTGCGGAACATCTGGAGCTTTTTCTGGGCTAACGGTCCAGCGCCAAATATCTTCTTCTGGTTCCCAGTTTGGATCTTCCAAGCCGCCGCCTTCATAAGAAATATGCAACAAGTTCGCATCCATTGAATATGGAGACTTTTTACCTGCTTTCGCGTAATCAATTGGAATACCACGCTCTTTTGCATATTCCATCAGCGTTTCGCGTGAGGTCAAATCCCACTCGCGCCAAGGCGCGATGGTTTTTAAATTTGGAGCAAGTGCAAACGCACCCAGCTCAAAACGCACTTGGTCATTCCCCTTACCA
>JACMMY010000173.1 GCA_014378805.1 Moraxellaceae bacterium | reverse complement strand
CCACCTTTCGATGCGCTGTATGCCGCTTGACCGATTTGCCCTTCATACGCGGCAACAGAGGCTGTGTTAATAATCACACCACGTTCACCGTTAACTAACTCATTTTTTACCATTTGCTCAGCAGCATTGCTGAGTACATTAAATGTGCCGACTAAATTGACTTGCAAAATTTTATTAAAGTCGGAAAGTGGCAACGCACCATTTTTACCCACAGTTTTGCCTGCACCGCCAATGCCTGCATAATTGATACAGATATTAATCATCTTAAAACGCGCGATCGTAGCAGCAATCGCAGCCTTCACCGATTCTTCGTCAGCAACGTTTACCTTAACGAACATAACGTTATCGCCCAAGCGCTCAACAACAGCAGCACCAGCAATATCATTGAAATCAAAAATAGAAACTTTAGCACCCATTGCAACAAATTTTTCAACAGTCGCTAATCCTAGACCAGATGCGCCGCCTGTGATGACTGCAACAGAATTCTCAATTTTCATAACTAAATCCAAATATATTTTGTTGTGAGTGACAATACCAGCAGGATATGTTCGCTGCGATAGCATTTTTTGCCAAAAGAAGTGGGCGCTTCAGTACAGTCAAATGTCAGTATCACGTCACCCACCACATACCTGTCCTCGACCTTTCCTTTTTGCTAGATATAAACTTGCATCTGCAAGCTGAAGAAGTCCTTCGTGAAACCGTAAAATCTTCTGATCTGACACCCAGTGAAATCGACACGTAGTGATCTAGGCTAGAGCGAACATGCTCAATTTTTAGTGCATTCACGGATTCTAACAATCCAATTGCCATCACTATGGCGCCGGATAAATCAGTATCAGGCAACAAACAAACAAATGCTTCGCCACCATATCGCGCAAGCAAATCATAAGGACGTCGAAAACGAGATTGTAATGCTGTTGCAACAGCGCGCAAACAATCATCACCCATTTGATGTCCATAGTAATCATTATAGAGTTTAAAATAATCAATATCGATCATAATCAAAGATAAAGGCAACTGGCTACGTTTACAGCGACGCCATTCTGCTTCTAATCGTTCATCAAACAAGCGTCGATTAGCAACGCCCGTCAAACCATCCGCAAAGGCCATATTGTGTAGTAAATCAAATTGAAATTTGAGTGTCAGATGAGCACGTACACGATTACGTAAGGTCGTTGGGTTCACGGGTTTATTAACAAAATCAACACCACCTGCAAGCCAACATGCATTTTCATTTTCAGGAAGGCTACTGGCTGTAACAAAAATGACAGGAATACTACGAGTATCTGCGCCTTGTTTTAATCGCTGACATACTTCTAATCCATCCATACCAGCCATTTCTACATCAAGCAACACAAGGTCTGGTGGCGTACGATTGCAGAAATCCAAGGCTTGTTGCCCACTGGTTGCCATAAATACATCATGCGAATCAGCAAATATTTGATAAATTGCTTGAATATTAATGGGTTGATCATCGACCACTAATAAACGTCCACGTCTATGACTTAAATCATAAGAAGTCACGATTTCGTAATTAATCATGTTGATTGAGCTTCCCATAACTTTATTAGCGCTTCGCAACAACGTAATGCCTCAGAAAAATTTAATTGATTCATGGCTGCTGTTAATACATTGAATTGCGCAGGATCGCGAACTGCGTATTTTTGCTTTAATTGTTCATATTCTTTTAGCGCCTGCATATTAGAGTCACGGAGTAAAAGACGAAAGGATTGAAGATCAGTCAATGATTGTCTTTTTTCGAGTTGTGTAGATGCCGAAGGCGAATTTTTTTCTGCTGACAGGATGTTCATTTGATGTGCCGATCGTTCGGCTTGCTGTATGATTTGCTCGATGAGTACTTTAAAATCAGACCACTCTTTTGCAAATTCTTGCATTGAAATGTTCTCTGCATTTGTAATTATAGTGGCTAACTCTATAGCCCCAATCGTACCTGAAAGCCCTTTTAAAGCATGCAGAATGCGTCGAAGTATATCTTGGTTTTTTGATTGTTTAGATTCGTCACTTGATTGCGCGATATCGGTGAGGATTAAACCACTTAATTGTGTTAAAAACGGTGATGCATCATGACCAAAATTCAGCAAAGCATTGGCATATATATTCTTATTGTAGCTAAAGCGCTCTAGTGCACCTTGAACATCGAGTTTTGATTGGTTAACCATGCTTGAATCGTGAGGGCTTAATATGACTGTTTGAGCATCGGCAATTCGACTTATCTGTGAACTGATGACTGTGACTAATTGAGTCAAATCAAATGGTTTTCCGACATGATCATTCATTCCTGCCTCAATTGCAGCCACTCGATCAGTGGCTAAGGCATTTGCTGTTAAAGCGATAATGGGTAAAATTTCTTTAGAAATAGATTTTCTAATTTCTCTCGTTGCTGTGTAACCATCCATGTCGGGCATTTGAATATCCATGATTACGACATCAAGCGTCGTATCTTCGACGGCTTGAATCGCTGCACGCCCATTATTAGCGACGGTGACAACTGCACCTTCAGCACGGAGTAACTCACATGCAACTTGCTGACTAGTTAAATTATCTTCAACAACTAAGATACGGAGACCAACAAGTCTTTGAAGAGTTGTGTTAATTTTTTTGACTACTGACATCGCATTACGACCTGTTCGTGCATCAGCTACAGCATCAAATAGCATTGATGCAGTAATCGGTTTGACTAAAAAGCCATCCAGTTGAGACGATAGTTGTTGCTGTTGCTCAGTTGTTTTACTTCGATCTACTGCTGTCACCATGATAATTAGCGGAGCAATTGAATCCGCATAAAACTGTCTCAAATGTTCGGTTGTTTCCCAACCATCCATTTCAGGCATACGCCAATCTACAAGTACCACATCGTAGGCATCGCCCGCATTTTTAGCTTTTGTTAGTAGCCTCAACGCGTCAACACCACTGAACGCTTCATGCGCGACCCAACCAAACTGCATAACCATTGAAGCCAAAATTTGGCGTGCATGGTCATTATCATCAATAACCAACACTCGAAGACCTTTTAACTCTGCAACTGCGGTCGCTGTTGGTAACTCAAGACCGTCTACAGGCGTGCAAGGAATACTAAAATGGAAATTCGTTCCGACCCCCAATACACTTTCAAACCCAATATCACCGCCCATTAATCGAACAAGCCTCTGACTGATTGCCAAGCCCAAACCACTACCACCTTAACAACGCGCTGTTGAAGATTCTGCTTGTGAAAACCCATCAAAAATATTTTGTTGTGCTTCTGGTGCAATTCCAATCCCTGTGTCACGTATCGAAAACGAAAGTTGTGGTTGTACCATAGTAGCAGTGGCTTTAACGAAACGGACAGTCACGATAATCTCCCCGACTTCCGTGAATTTGACTGCATTGCCAGCAATATTAATTAAAACTTGTTGTAAGCGTAGCGCATCACCCATCATCCATCATCCATCATCCATCATCCATCATCCAAGCGGGAGAATCAGGGTCAATATCGAATAATACCTCAACATCTTTCTGACCAATATTAGCTGCTAGAATAACGCCGACATCCCGTAATAATTTATCAAAATTTAATTTAATTTTTTCAAGTATTAATTTGCCCGCTTCAACTTTCGAAAAATCTAAAATATCATTGAGAATACTGAGCAATGCCAATGCTGCTGTTTCAGTCTTAGTAACGTAATCAAGTTGTCGGCCATCAAGTGCAGTTCGATGTAACAATTGTTGCATGCCTAAAATTGCATTCATCGGCGTACGGATTTCATGGCTCATATTGGCAAGAAAAGCAGACTTCGCCAAATTGGCAGCATTCGCACTGACCATTGCGGCCTGCAAAGATG
>JACMMY010000172.1 GCA_014378805.1 Moraxellaceae bacterium | reverse complement strand
TTATGAGCTGCTTTTTTATTGGGTCGTATTTTGGCCTATATTGTAATCATTATAAACGCAAAATCTAGCTGACTAGTACGGACACTAATTGGGTAGGTTGTGTGATTTTATGCGTCTGTTTTACATTAGGTTTAAGCCATGTTAGGACTTGATCCACCACAGGTTGGCTATATTGAAGTTGCATGTGATCTACTCCGTAGAAAACAACTTTACGATCTTGAGGGACGTTGAGTTGATATTCTGGATTGGCGTGTTCACCAAGCGCACTTTTCACACTCACAAGATAATCCCCGACAGCTTCGCGGGTTTTAGAATGGATGTTTTCTCGCTCTATCGTACCTGCAATAAAATAAGCTTTGATATTGGATGGGAGTGGTGCTGGTCGTCGATTATCGGCAAAGTCGCCACGTCGACCAGACTTTAAGTGTTCCCAATCGTCATCACGGATGCTTCCCCAACGTAGGTCGATAATTCCCGCGCTACGTAGATCACCGAGTCGTGCGACTGTACCCGCAAAGGGGATTTTACCCACTTTGTCGATCATCATGTAACCCAAACGCTCTAAGAGAGCACCTTGATGAGGTGAGCCGAGACACATTAAGTGATCAACAAGAAAAATCCAATTAAAGCCTGATTGTTTACCGTAGAACAATGCACTACGAGAAACCAAACCACCCATGCTATGACCAATAATATCAAGCTGACTGATATCTGGATTTTTAATCACAAGATCATTAAGTAGTTTAGAAAAAGATTGACCATTCAGAGATATACGGCGCCCAGTATTGTAACTGAGATAAAGAACAGTACAGTCTTGTTGGCGATGTATTTGCTCGCCTAAGCTCTGATATTTACTCGGATACCAACTATGCATATCCATGCATAACCCGTGTACTAAGATCACTACACGACCACTGAGTGGACCTGTGAACAATTTGAGATGACGATCGTAAACCAACATGGGAAGCGCTAATGGGTTACAGTCATAGACCAAGTGATCGCCCATAATGCCGTTTAATGCACTCACTAACATGTGTAGTGGCGGTACGAGCGGTTTTTGTGCATGTTCATGACTCATGCGACCCAATATACGCAATCCATTTGCGGCATATTGACCTGTATGTTTCATCAAGAATTTAATCAGTGAATATGAGCGATCAGAAACGCCTTTTTGTAATGGGGTTTGATTTTCTTCTTTGTATAGCCCGACTGAGCGTAAAAAAGCTTCACGGTAAAATGCTTGGACGAATTCAGTAGTGCGTGATACGCCTGTTGTTGCGAGTTGTGCTAATCCTTCGATTAAATCGCCTTGCGTAATGACAGATTTACGTAAATTGCAATAAGGTTCATGCAAGGGCGTTGGGCTAGGCATAGGACTCTCAATAACGGTTATTGAACAGTAGACATACGGCATCAAGAATCTTAAAAAGCGTTAGTAACACTTTTTATCTTAAGTCGCCGTGAAACCATTCTGTATTGTACTGTGCATCCTAAACGATTAAAAAGTATGCTTAAGAGTGAATTATTAGACACAATATAAACATATTCGTGCTTAGCATAACATTAAAGTTCTTTTTGTGAACTGCTAATTCATACCATTCAATGGGCTAAAAGTGACGGTGACACCGTTGACTCTTTATCCCTTTACAGACAGTACGACGCAAGTGTTATAGATGTGGTAAATTCACTGTTATTCGATGAGTATTTTTAGGGATTTCTGGTAGTTATTATGCAGCTGATTTATATCCATGGTTTAAATAGTGATGCGCAGTCTGCTAAAGGTCAAATGCTAACAGATTGGTGTGCGATTCATCGTCCTGAGATTACCGTGATACGTCCCGATCTCAACCTGCCCCCGATGCAGGTCATGGCAAAACTGAGCCAATTGATTGAAAGTGATCCGAATACTGGTTTGGTTGGGAGCTCTCAAGGGGGTTTTTTTGCAACCGCGTGTGTCGCCAAGTTTGGTATCAAAGCCGTATTGGTAAATCCCTCTGTACGTCCCTTTGAAACGTTGAAGCGCTTCTTTTCAAACGGTTTGCATGGACATACAACGGCAGGTGGTTGGACCATTACTGAGAGTGATTTAGCGGACTTTGCGTCTTTATTTAATCCAGTGCCGTTACATCCTGAGAATATATTGGTGCTATTAAAACAGGACGACGAAGTGTTAGATTATCGGGTTGCTGAAGCACATTACGGACAAGATGGTGCACAATCCTCGATGATTATTGAGTCAGGTGGAGATCATTTTATGCATGATATGGCGGATAAGATTCCATTGATGATTGATTTTTTATTTGCATGATATGATTGATTATATCAGTTTCAATAGTCCATTGTTTCGTCGGCGTTGCTGGTGAGTTTGTACCGATGAAGATTATTTTTTTGTTTACGACATCATGAATGAAGGATTACGTGTTTAGTGACTCAATATACTGCTGAATCCCTTGAGGTTCTTTCCGGATTGGACCCTGTCCGTCGTCGTCCAGGGATGTACACAGATACAACTCGTCCGAATCATTTGGCTCAAGAAGTCATTGATAATGCGGTCGATGAGGCATTGGCGGGTCATGCCAATCAAGTGGATGTGATTTTGTATAAAGATGGATCGTTATCGGTACAAGATAATGGACGCGGAATGCCTGTCGATATTCATCCTGAATATGGTCAAAGTGGTATCGAAATTATCATGACCAAACTTCACGCAGGTGGGAAATTTTCAACTGATAATTATCAGTTCTCTGGTGGTTTGCATGGGGTAGGGATTTCAGTCGTCAATGCGCTGTCAGCGCGCGTGGATGTCAGTGTATTGCGTGGCGGCAGTCAGTATCAGATGAGTTTTGAGCATGGTGAAAAAGTCACCGATTTGACTGCTAAAGAAGGCTTTCCGAAACGTCAAAGTGGAACATTCGTTAAGTTCTGGCCAGATAGTAAATATTTTGATAATCCAAAGTTTTCAATTCGTGCGCTCAAACATAATTTAAAAGCCAAAGCGGTATTGTCAGCGGGTTTAAAAGTGGTGTTCACCGATGAGGATAGCGGTGAAAAACTCACGTGGCAGTTTGAAAATGGGTTGGTGGATTATCTCAAAGATGAACTGCAAGGTCGCGAAACTGTTCCGTTCGAACCTTTTTCTGGGATAGGGAAAGCCGAGCGTGCGGCTTGTGAATTTGTGCTGTGCTGGTCCGCAGAAGATGGCGATAGCATTCAAGAAAGTTATGTCAATTTGATCCCAACGGCGCAAGGTGGAACGCATGTGAATGGCTTGCGCACAGGCGCAACCGATGCATTGCGTGAATTTTGTGAGATGCGTAATTTATTGCCGCGGAATATGAAACTTTCCGGCGACGATGTGTGGGATGGGGTAAATTATATCCTGTCACTCAAGTTTCAAGAGCCACAATTTTCAGGTCAAACCAAAGAGCGATTATCCAGTCGTGAAGCGGCAGGCGTTGTGCAAAATATTGCCAAAGATGCGTTTTCATTGTGGCTGAATAAAAATCCAGATATCGCTACGCGCTTAGCTGAGATGGCGATTGAGCGTGCAGGTCGTCGTTTAAAAGCAGCAAAGAAAGTTGAACGCAAGAAAATTGTTTCTGGCCCAGCATTACCGGGCAAGCTTGCGGATTGTTCCAGTGCGACTCGTGAAGAAACCGAACTATTTTTGGTTGAAGGAGATTCAGCGGGTGGCAGCGCCAAACAGGCGCGCAGTCGAGTTTTTCAAGCGATTATGCCGTTGCGCGGTAAAATTCTGAATACTTGGGAAGTTTCTTCCAATGAAGTGCTGGCGTCGCAAGAAGTCCATGACATTGCGATTGCGATTGGCGTTGATCCAGGCAGCGATGATTTATCTGAATTGCGTTATGGCAAAATCTGTATCTTGGCAGATGCGGATTCAGATGGATTACATATTGCGACGTTGCTGTGCGCATTGTTTGTGAAACATTTTCCGACATTGATTGAAAGGGGACATTTATTTGTCGCAATGCCGCCTCTGTATCGGATTGATTCGGGCAAAGATGTGCATTACGCGCTGGATGACGATGAATTGCAGTCCGTGCTCAAGAAAATTAAAGGCAAAGCGCCGCAAATTACCCGATTTAAAGGTCTGGGTGAAATGAATCCATTGCAGCTGCGTGAAACAACCATGGATCCTGATACACGGCGACTGGTGCAGCTCGATATGGATGACACACATCTCACCAATAATCTGTTGGACAAGTTACTCGCTAAGAAGCGTTCAGGCGACCGTAAAATTTGGTTGGAAGATAAGGGTAATCTGGCGGATATTTTGGTTTAGGAGTGTTTAGGCGACGTTACTATTTATGACTGCGTCGTTTTACACTATCGCCACAGAATAATGAAGACCCTTTTGAGTACGGGTGAAAAATTGCGTGATCGTTGAATTAATCGCGTCGGGAATGCGCGATTCATGGCAAAATACCTTCGAATTTATAAACCGATTGTTATATCGAATCTTTAGAGAAATATTATGCTTACTGAACAGCAAACTGCGTTAACCACAGCCATTCAAGCGCTCGATGTAGAACAGGTTAAAGCGTTACTGGCCCAAGATGTTGATCCGAATTTTATCGATGAAGAGTTTGGTCCACCCGTGACCCAAATCTGTGATCGTTTGTTTGGCTGGTGGGAAACCGTGCTCAGTGGTTACGAGTCAGAAGAACCGTTGAATGATGAGCAAAAAAATAAACTCCTCGCACCGTATCAAGCGATTTTACAAGCGTTGATTGATGCAAAGGCAAATCTGCATCTGTGGGATGCGGAAGAATTTTTTGGTCCTTTGTGGGATGCGGCGAGTGCGGCGTGCGTGCCAGTGGTGCAAACCTTACTCGATCATAAAGTCGATCCTAATAAACGTGATGATGAAGGTATGACAATTTTGTCTTCGATTTGCGATTTATATTTCGATGTTGATTTTGATCTGGTCGATTTGGAACAAGCTTTGCCAGAAGAGCGTGAGACATTAGAGTTATTGCGTAAACATGGCGCATTAACGACTGCTGAGTTTCTAGCAAAGTAGTCTGAGCTGAATGAGCTAGAGGCTGTTACTACTGTGACGAATTAAATCTTTATGATTTTTTCCCGCACGGATCAAAAGGCGCATCGAGCGATGCAGCACAATGAGCCTTTCTAAACGTGCGTGGAAATATGATTATTTTTTTCGTGACATGGCAACACGCCCTAATGGTTTTTAAATTTGATGGGTGGCGAGGTTTTTGAATTTGCCACCTATTATCGCAATGATTCATTGTCATCGAAATGGATAGCGCATGAGCAATCTTAACCTTGCCACCGAAAGTCGTTCTGTTGCGGAGTTTACGGAACAGGCTTATCTGAACTACGCCATGTACGTCATCATGGATCGGGCATTGCCGCACGTTGCTGATGGTCTAAAACCTGTTCAGCGGCGGATCGTTTACGCGATGAGTGAACTGGGTCTAAAAAATTCAGGAAAGCCTAAAAAATCAGCGCGGACAGTGGGCGATGTGCTTGGTAAATATCATCCGCATGGCGATAGTGCCTGTTACGAAGCGATGGTATTGATGGCGCAGCCGTTTAGTTATCGTTATCCATTGGTGGAAGGACAAGGCAACTGGGGTTCGCCCGATGATCCGAAGTCCTTCGCTGCGATGCGCTATACCGAAGCCAAGCTGTCTGCCTATAGTGAGCTGTTGCTGAATGAACTCGGACAGGGCACCACCGAATGGCAAGATAACTTTGACGGTTCGCTGCAAGAACCTGTCACGTTGCCTGCGCGCCTGCCGAATATTTTGCTCAACGGCACGATGGGGATTGCGGTTGGAATGGCAACCGATATTCCGCCGCATAATTTGCGTGAAGTGGTTAAAGGCACGATTGCGCTGCTGAAAAATCCAAATTTAACCGATGAAAAGCTCGCCAGTTATATCCCCGGTCCTGACTTACCGACGCGTGCTGAAATTATCAGCTCTCCTGAAGATCTTCTGAAGATCCAAATGACGGGTCGTGGTAGTTATCGCGCGCGCGCGGTTTACCACGTGGATAAAGGTGAGATTGTCATTACCGATTTGCCTTATCAGGTGTCGGGTGCGAAGGTCATTGCTCAAATCGCTGAGCAAATGCAGGCGAAGAAATTACCGCTGGTGACTGATTTAAGAGATGAATCAGATCATGAGAACCCAACCCGAATTGTGATTATCCTGCGTTCAAATCGAGTGGATGCGGATGCGGTGATGAGTCATTTGTTTGCGACAACTCGGCTTGAAAGTAGTTTCAGTGTCAATCTCAATATGATTGGCTTGAATGGTCGTCCACAAGTGAAATCCATTCGCACGATTTTGCTGGAGTGGCTGGAATCTCGCCAAGAAACTGTGCGCCGTCGCTTGAATTATGCATTAGAAAAAATTGAAAAGCGTTTGCATATTTTGGCTGGTTTGCTGATTGCATATCTAGATATTGATACGGTCATTCGGATTATCCGCGAAGAAGATCATCCGCGCGCAGAGTTGATGGCGCATTTTGGACTCTCCGAAATTCAAGCCGATGCGATTTTGGATCTGAAGTTACGCCATTTGGCCAAACTTGAAGAGATGGAAATTCGCCGTGAACAAGAAGAGCTTGAGCTTCAGGCAACTAAAATTCGAGGCTATTTGAATAATCCTGAATTGCTCAAAGGCTTGATTATTGAAGAGCTGCAAGAAGATGCGAAGAAACATGGTGATAATCGTCGTTCACCGATTGTTCAACGCAGTGAAGCGATTGAGTTGAAAGAATCTGATTTAACACCTGCGGAAGCGATTACCGTGGTGTTGTCACATTCAGGTTGGATTCGTGCCGCAAAAGGCACGGATATCGATGTGCAAAGTTTGAATTACCGTGCGGGAGATGCCTATTTAAGTCATTGTGCGGGTAAGAGCAATCAACGTGTGTATTTACTTGATAATACGGGGCGTAGTTATGCGCTTTCCGCCGCTAATTTGCCTTCTGCACGCGGTCAAGGCGAGCCTGTGACGACGAAACTTGCGCCACCAGCGGGTGCGCGCTTTGTTGAGGTGATCATGGGTGAGGATGCGCAGCCGATTTTATTGGCCAGCAATCACGGCTATGGTTTTGTCAGTACCTTGTCGGCGCTTGATAGCACCGTCAAAGCGGGCAAAACATTAGTGACGTTGACTGAGGGCAGTGAAATTATGCCTGTATTGCAGTTACCTACTGATGCTGAGCGTATAGCAGTATTGTCTTCTAGCGGTCGTCTGCTGATTTATTCACTCGCTGATTTGCCTGTCATGAATCGAGGTAAAGGCAATAAATTGATTGCTTTAGAAAGCCATGAAACGGTTCGTGCGATGGTCGGTTTAGTGGCGGGCGCATCGTTAGTCATCATGTCGGGTTCGCGACCACTCACGCTGAAAGATTCGGATGTGGCGCACTATTCGGGTAAACGAGGTCAGCGTGGGCATTTATTACCGCGTGGATATCAGAAAGCCGAAAGTATGCAAATGGCATAGTGTTTTATCTGTCGTTGCTGTGGTTTTATTGCGGAATACGTTAAACTCAAAACAGATCACATGATCATGTTGTGACAAGTTGATCATAGTCTTGATTCATCTGACTACTGTGATTGTGAGTCTTTTTTGCTAAGGTGTATCAGAATTTTAGTCGATCAATATTGGACTAAAAAATGTTTTAAAAACCAATGCGTGATTGCTAACGAAAATATCCGTGATATGGACGTCGTTAAATAATCAAATCTGAATTTGAAAGTGAAGAGAGAAATCAGTATGACAAATAAGCCTTGGTTTGATGCGTATCCAGCAGGAACGCCACACGAAATCGTAATGCCAGCCAGTAATACATCGTTGATCGATGTATTCGAGCGTAATTTTCAGCTGTTTGGTCAACGTGATGCTTTCGTCTGTATGGACAAAAAAGTTAGCTATAAAGAAATGGATTTGAAAAGTCGCCAATTTGCAGCCTATTTACAGTCATTAGGGCTGAAAAAAGGTGCAAGAGTCGCAGTGATGATGCCAAACGTGTTGCAATACCCTGTTGCACTGCTCGGTATTATTCGAGCAGGGTATATTTTAGTCAATGTGAACCCATTGTATACCGCGCGTGAATTAGAACATCAACTTAAAGATTCTGGTTCTGAAGTTATTGTTATTCTTGAAAATTTTGCTAGCGTGTTACAAGAAGTGGTTGCAAATACGCCGATTAAACACACGATCGTGGCGAGTGTGGGTGAGATGCTTGGTTTGGTTAAAGGGACGATGGTAGATTTCGTCGTACGCCATGTGCGTAAGCAAGTGCCAAGCTGGTCGATTTCTGGTTCTGTCAGTTTCAAAGATACCTTGAGTAAAGTCAGTGTGAAGAAATATAAACGCCCAATCGTTGGATTATCCGATACCGCATTATTGCAGTATACAGGCGGAACCACGGGTGTTTCTAAAGGTGCGGAACTAACGCACTCGAATTTGGTCGCCAATTTATTGCAAACCGACGCGAATTTCCACAGTGTATTTGGTGATTCAGACGCAAATGCACCGCAAGATAGTATCCTGTGTGCTTTGCCGTTGTATCACATTTTTGCGTTGATGGTCTGCGGGTTGTACGGTATGCAGAAAGGGCAACTAATTATCTTGGTGCCTAATCCACGCGATATGCCCGGTTTAATTGCTGAAGTGGGTAAATATCAGCCGAGTTTCTTCCCCGCTGTGAATACGCTATTCAATGCGTTAGCACACAATGAAGACTTTCAAAAACTAGACTTCTCTAAGCTTAAACTGAGTATGGGCGGCGGTATGGCCGTCTTACCAGCGACCGCAGCGCTCTGGCAGAAAATCACAGGCACGCCCATTATTGAAGGATATGGTCTATCGGAAACGTCTCCTGTTGCTACGGCGAATCCAGCAAATATCACCTCATATACTGGCAATATTGGTATTCCGCTACCCTCTACAGATGTCGCGATGCTCGATGATGATGGCAAAGAAGTTCCTTACGGTGAACGCGGTGAAATTGCGATTCGTGGACCCCAAGTGATGAAAGGCTATTGGAATCGTCCTGATGAAACAGAAAAAGTGATGACCGCCGATGGTTATTTCCGTACGGGCGATATCGGTGTGATGGATGAGCGCGGTTATACTAAAATTGTTGATCGTAAAAAAGACATGATTCTCGTTTCAGGGTTCAATGTCTATCCTGCCGAAATTGAAGAAGTGATCACCAATCATCCAAAAGTACTTGAAGCCGCAGCGATTGGTGTGGCAGATGAAAAGAGTGGTGAAGTACCGAAATTGTTTGTCGTGAAAAAAGACCCAAGCCTGACGGAAGCCGAGCTGAAGACATATATTGTGGAGAATTTGACAGGTTACAAACGTCCAAAATATATCGAATTTATTGCAGAGTTGCCGAAGAGTCCAGTCGGTAAAATTTTGCGTAAAGAACTCCGTCATTAATTGATTTGCGACTGAATGAGTGAATAAAAAAGGCAGCCTACATGGCTGCCTTTTTTAGTTTTGAATAACGTAGATGTTGGAGATAATCCCAGCGACTTAACGTCATTCTGATCGCAAAAAAATAAATGCGAATTGAATGCGAATATATATTCGTATTAGTCTCTATCATATCGAGAATGAACATTATTCGAGCCTACGAATTAATATTAGCATTTTCTCAAATACTTCTTAAAGGATATGAAAGTGAATTCAAATCAGCGCGTGTGTGTCATTGGTGCGGGTCCGAGTGGTATTGCTGCAGGAAAAAATTGCATCGAAGCAGGGTTGAATGTCGTTATCTTTGAGAAGAACGACAAAATTGGCGGTAACTGGATCTTTAATTCTAAAACGGGTCACTCTAGTGTTTATGAAAATACGCATATCATCAGTTCTAAAGTCTGGTCAGAATACGAAGACTATCCAATGCCAGATGATTACCCTGATTATCCCAAGCATAATCAATTACAAGCTTACTTCGAATCTTACGCGATGCACTTCGGCGTATATGACCATGTCTGTTTTAATACGACGGTTAATCATGTCAGTCGTTTGGCGTCAGGCGACTGGCGCGTGGAATACACGGATGCAAATGGTCAAGCACAGACAGAAATTTTCAATGTGTTGATGGTCTCAAATGGTCATCATTGGGATCCAAAATATCCAGATTTGAATGGTCGATTTACGGGTAAGTTCATGCATTCGCATGACTTTAAAGGGGTGAATGAAGAGTGGCGTGGTAAAGATGTGTTAGTGATTGGGGGCGGTAATTCCGCGTGTGACGTTGCTGTTGAGTCTGCACGTATTGCCAATAAAGTCTGTCTGTCGATGCGAAGCCCACAGTGGTTTGTGCCGAAATTTCTATTTGGGCTTCCAACGGATGTCTTTGCTGCACAGTCTAATTTTCTGCCGAGTTATATTAAAAATATTGCCTTGAAGAAAACCTTACGTCTACTTCAAGGCTCTTATAAGCAATACAATTTGCCAGAGCCGAAGTTCTTGCCGTTGTCTGCGCATCCAACTGCGAATTCTGATTTATTTGATTTTATTCGTCATGGGCGCATCAAACCACGTCGAGGCATTCGTCGCGTCGATGGGGATATGGTTGAATTTACCGATGGAACACGTGAGCGTTTCGATATCATTTGCGCGTGCACTGGTTTTTGGACGACTTTCCCATTTTTTGATAAAAAAATGGTTGATTTTCAGCATGTGGAGAAAATTCCACTATTTCGCAAAATGATGCATGCGGACTATACCAATCTTTATTTTATTGGTTTATTCCAACCAATTGGCTGTATTTGGCCTTTAGCGGACTACCAAGCGAAAATAGCGTGTCAGGAAATTATTGGCAAATATAAGCGTCCAACGGATATGCGTTCAGCAATTCAATATGAAGCTGAGAATCCGCATTTTCCATTTCAAGGCGGTCAACGCCATGCGGTTGAAGTGGATTATCATGGGCATCGCAATGATCTAAAAGCTGAATTACTCAAAGCAGGGATTGATATTGGTAAGCCCCCGCAAGGTGTGAAGAGTGCATACAAAAAATTCTTTCCTGAACGTTCATCATCCAAACGATTGAAATCAGCATAAGTTGGTCTGAATGATAAGATGATAAAAACCGCTCAATGTGAGCGGTTTTTTTATGGCTACGATTTGTTTGCACGCAGTTTGAGTGGTTGTTTTAGGGTTATTCTTGCGGGCGAACGCCAATAATTCGACCATGTCGATCATGGTCGACTGTACAAATCTGAGCTTCACGTGCCGCAATAATGTCTTGCTTGGAGAGCTGGAAATGGCGTGCATAATCGGTCAAGGTTTTGTGTGCCATAGGTCTAATTCGATTGGAAGGCAACCTCGCCCAAAGGAGTAGTCCAACAGCACCAAAGATCACCACCGCAATAATCGAACTCATCATGGCTGGCGAAATTTTGGTGACAAAATGAAATAAGACAGGATGCGTGTTGACCGCATGAACGCCAGTGATCACCACCATCGGACGCCACAAATATAGCCACATTGCCCACATCAACGCTGTTGAGCTGTCGGAAAATAAGCGTTGCTGCCAATCCATTTGCTTTCGGATATTAATGATTAACGGGTTATTCATGATCCTGTTTCTCCGCAATATGTATCCCGCGATCTGGACTAATCCAGCGTGCTCGTATCCCATCATTACGCAATAAAACTTTAGGGAATGCAGTAATCGTCGTCGCGATGTTGATTACCCAAAACACTAAAGGGTACCAAATCATCCAATAGTAGTTTCGGCCTAGGCCTTTTTCGTAGCGACCATCCATCCATTTGCTTATCGCAAATTGTAATAAACAGGTTGCTCCTAAAAAAACGCCACTGCCTTGAGGAATGAGCGGTGATCCGACCACAGGCCAGATGACGCTATTGGGTAACAGCAAACCCACAATCCAAATCACCACCATGATCAACATTAAATACGACCAAATCAAGGTGAGACACAGCTCAACCATCAGTGGCCATAAAAAATTCTGACTCGGTCTTAAGAATACCGCAAAATTCTTCATCAAGACTTGTGCGCCACCCATTGCCCAGCGCAAACGCTGTTGCCATAAACCTGTTAAGGTTTCAGGCATTAAAATCCACACTAACGCGTTCGGTTCAAAGCGAACATCCCAACCTGCGCGTTGTAGCTTCCACGTAATATCAATGTCTTCAGTCAACATATCAGCCGACCAATAACCGACCTGATGTACCGCAGATTTACGAAAAGCGGTAATCACACCTGACACGGTAAACAAGCGGCCAAAGCTACGTTGTGCGCGTTTAATCATGCCAACAATCGATGAAAACTCGCCGACCTGAACGCGACCCAACAAGGTCGAACGATTGCGAATGCGTGGATTACCTGTGACCGCCGCCACATGGGGATGGTTGACGAAATGACGAACCATCCAATGGGCTGCATGTGGATCGAGTAGTGCATCACCATCAATCCCGATCAAAAACTCTGAACGTGAGAGCAAACTGCCTGCCTGTAACGCCATGGCTTTGCCCTGATTTTCAGCCAAATGTACGACTTTCAATTTTGGGCACTGACGCGCGAGTCGATTGAGGACCTCCGCGGTCTCATCCGTGCTACCGTCATTAATCGCAATCACTTCAAAATCGGGATAATCTAATGCCAAAGCATGACGCAGGGTTTCTTCGGCATTGACCCCTTCATTAAAGCACGGCACCAATACACTCACCGAGGGTGTATTCTCTAAAATTGGTGGCTGATCGTAGGCGGGAAGAGGTCGTTCATTTCGCCAATAAAACAACAGCGCGCCGATCATCCATAAGTAGGACATGAGCAACGGATAGTAGAATACAAAGCCTAATAAGCTATGCCATAGCGTGTTCAAATGGTATACCCCTATTATAGCACTTACGGAACGACTGGCAGGTTTGATTTGCCATCAAAAACAGGCCGTAGGATCGCAGCATCTGGATGATCTTGAATCGAGTCATCAGGATAGTACGCGACATGCTGAACTCCTGCGGCATAAAGACTTTTAATGGTCTCCGCCAGTTCTGTACTGGGGATTTTTTTATCCGTGCGCCAATCTACCGTTTGTAATTCAAAGACCACTTTACGCATCGCGTTTGGATGTTGTTTGACTTTTTCAATCATCTGTTGCATGAACGCTTTTGGATCTTTAGCCTTTTCCATATAGGGCATGGCCATAATCGCTGTGAAATCATAATTGGCTAATGAGTTATCAAGCGATTGCGCGTACCAGACTTCAGACTGAGGATTCAAAACCACTTGTGCATATAAGTTGCGCGCAGTCAGCAAATTGGGTTGCTCAATGGTCACTAAATCAGCCAACTCTTTGGCAAAACGATCTAATGCATTAATTTTGAGGATCGTCCAGCGACCTAATAAATCATCATCCTTACGAATATCACTGATTTTGCTCGGTAAACCCCATTCTTGATTTTGAGCAATGCCAAAACGACTACCATCTTCATAATCGGACAGTGTGACATCATCATGAAATAGCAAACCATCAATCGGTGCAGCACGAGAGAGATCTTGGTAAATATCACGAATCACTTGGCGTGCGCGTGGTGAATAGGGAGATAAACGATGGTAGCCCATATTCAGGTGATCCGCATTTGGCGCTTGTTCGGTGACGACCAAATCTTGAGCTGCGGGTTCACGGGCAGGAAGATTCCACGCCATCATCGGCATCCACGCAAAAATTCGTTTTACAGGCGTGCGGGTGCGGATTTGCCAAGAAACGCGATTAAATAAATCTGCGCGCATCGGCATATGACGATTCGGGAAGTAAACCATATCCGCTGAACCGTCGGCATCAGGATCCGCAAAAGCTTGTAAATAAATCGTATTGACGCCCATCGCGATAATACGATCGAGCAAGTGACCTAAGTTTTTTTCTTGTTGCGCAGGATCTGCATCGTAGATGTAGTCCAGATCGATATGCATGATTTTTTCAGGGCGATCTTGATCAGTGATTTTTTTATCACGGATGACCAGTTCGTGCTGTAAGTCACTGAGCTGCATGTTACTTTCAACCAAAATGCGGCGCAGACTCCACAGAGGCGTGGAAACCGTGTTCGGGCCGTCATCTAGCGTTAGACCAATCGGCATGCCGAGTTTTTCGGCAATGACACGCGCTTCAATATTATAGCTGCCATAAGGCCATGCGATCACACGCGGCGCACGGATCCCATGTTCGTGGAGCAAGTCGTTGTTTTTCTTTAGGTCGTTATACAGACGTTTTTTATACTGGTCTTCTGCTTCATAGCTTTTAGAGTTCGGTGAGTAGATACGTGTAGTCACCGCAGGTTCCATGTTGCCCTGTGGGTTTGCAGAAATACCATCATGTAAACCATAGGTATGACTGCCGACTTCGACTAAGCCACTGACAGTCATTTCTTTGATTTGTGCCCAACTGAGCATTTCCTCGCGCGATACGGAGCGACCATCAAAATTGACCACTTCACCTGAAGTTGGCTCTAACCAACTGCCGACGACTGCAATCACTGCGGGTGCATCAAACAGTTTTAAGATCGGGAATGCGTTGGTGTAGACCGAACGGTAGCCATCGTCGAAGGTGATCAGGACGGCACGTTCAGGTAACGGTAATTTCCCGGTACGTGCTGCCAAAACTTGATCGACACTGACGAAGTGGTAACCGTTGTTTTTTAACCAGTCCATTTGACGGACAAAGTTGGTCGGAGACACGGCGTACTGAGGAATCAGTGCGTTCTTTTTATCTGCGATTTCATGATAGCTGATGACTGTCAATTCAGTCGGCAGGGCAGCAAAAGTCTGTGTGCCAGTCAGGCACAACATCCATACGGTGAGAACGGCGAGCAGTCTAGTCATGATTTAGCACTGAAAAGTTATAAAATACAGAAAATTAAATCGTATTGTTGCACAATAATTGTGCAATTTGGGAGGCGCATTCTAGCAGGAACATTTTAAATATTTTCATCAATTTGATCATCTGAAACAATCTTTCTACATATTGATATCATATCTAACATAGTTGCTTGAATATATTGACTTTATTAATGTCCATTGTCTTCGCATTGTTGTGAATATGAATGATTATAAATATTCAATGCGACATTAAAAAGACACAGCTTAACATTACACTCGACTAATTCGTTTTACACTTGAGCAATCACTCAAATGACATGAGTGCGAACGGTTGAAAAGAATAAAAAAACCTGACGATTGAGTCGACGTGTGGTGGCTGAGTTTCTCATTTTATTCAGTCAGGGTCATTTAAAAGTCAAAAGCTTATCGTTGATGCGCGTTCAGCATCTTGCACCGCAACAAAGAGTCGTAATAATCGATATGAATAGGAGTTTAGTTGATGGAATATAAGGATTATTACAAAGTCTTGGGTGTGCCAAAAACGGCCACACAAGATGAAATTAAACAGGCGTATCGTAAACTTGCACGTAAATATCATCCTGATTTGAATAAAGAGGCCAACGCTGAAGAGAAATTTAAAGAGTTGGGTGAGGCCAGCGAGGTTCTAAACGATCCTGAAAAACGTGCCGCTTATGATCAGATGGGCAGTCAGTGGAAGGATGGTCAGAACTTCCAGCCGCCACCAAACTGGGATGCAGGCTTTGAGTTTAATGGACGCGGTGCTGGACAAGAGGGTTTCGGCGGCGATCAATTCCAGCAAGGTTTTGGCAATAGCGATTTTTTTGAATCACTCTTTGGTCGCCAAGGGCGGCAGTCTGGACGGCAAGCGCCTGCGCAGGGTCAAGATCATCATGCCAAAATATTAATCAATCTAGAAGATTGCTATCGCGGCGCTAAACGGAGTATTTCACTGAAAATACCAACCGTTGATGCAACGGGTCATGTCGTGCTGATTGATCGAACCTTGGACGTCAATATTCCAAAAGGTATTCGCGCGGGACAACACTTGCGATTGGCTGGACAAGGTGGCGAAGGTGCGCGTAACGCTGCTGCAGGTGATTTATTCTTGGAGATTGCGTTCAATCCGCATTCGATTTTTCGGGTGGATGACAAAGATATTTATTTAACCTTGCCATTGGCACCCTGGGAAGCGGCATTGGGTGCAACGGTGAGTGTTCCTACACCAGATGGAAGCGTCTCATTAACGATTCCCGCGCATTCAAAAGCTGGACGCAAGTTACGACTCAAAGGCAAAGGGATTCCAAGCAGCTCCGCAAATCATCCGACGGGTGATCAATATGTGGTACTCGAAATTGCCTTACCACCTGCAAACAGCGAGTCCGAAAAAGAGGCATATTTGGCGATGGCAAAAGCCTTTGACTTTAATCCTCGAACACATTTTCCAACGCACTAATGGCATATGAATCATAAAATTGAATAGATAGGATGATTGATCATGAAAGAACAGATGAGATCTTTGATTCAAGGTGCAGTCGTTGAAAATGAATTGCATCTGACCTTACAGGAGTTGTGCCGCGCCAGCCAAGCACCTGTTGAGCAAGTTCATGTTTGGGTGGTTGAGGGTATTTTGGAGCCGATTGGGTATGCTCCGCATGAGTGGCGTTTTACGGGGCAATCATTACGACGCGCGCGTGTTGCAGTAAGATTAACCCGTGATCTTGAAGTGAATGCTTCTGGTGTTGCTTTGGCGTTGGATTTGCTAGATGAAATTTCAGCATTGCAGGCACAATTGCAGCAAATCGACTTTCGGCAGATTGAGATCAATGAGTGATTTGCATCACCATAATTTTTGATATCAATGCATTATTAATGAGAAGGAAATGACAATGAGTTCGATGGTTTCAACGTTTCCAGCAGTAACTGCCAGTATTAGTGATATTCCTTATACTGTATCACTGATGGATGGCGTACATCGTTGGTTGGGCGATGAGTCTGAATTGGATGGTGGCGCGAACGCAGGCCCTACTCCGTTTCATTTATTGCTCTCTAGCTTGGGTGCCTGTACGGCAATCACATTGTCAATGTATGCCAAGCGTAAGGCGTGGCCGTTGACAGGGGTTGACATCAATCTTGAGTATAATCCGAATGGTAAACCTGCCGATGGCAATCAAATAGTGCGCCATGTCGTGCTGCGTGGTGAGTTGAATGAAGAGCAACGCGAACGCTTACTGCAAGTGGCGAATGCTTGTCCTATACACAAGGTTTTGTCTGGAAAAATTGAGATTGATACGGAGTTGGCGGTTTAGACGACGTTTTGGTTGGGCGCTATGATCGACTATAAGGTCATGGCGCCTTTTTTATGAGTGGGTCTCACCTTCTTTTTTAGCAACTTGTAGTCGCAAAATTAACACATCATGAATCGCTTAATTATATAAAAAATCTCATCTTTTTAATCATTGAATTAATTGAGTGCAACCGAATTTTGCCAATGATCATTTGTTGGGCGAAAATGGTGCATGTTGTCTGCGCAATGACATCACCTAACATTTAAAAAACATTATTTTCAATTTTATATATTTAACATTCTGATTTTATTATTAATAATAATTTTGGCATGAACTTTGATATAGCTTAAGTGTCCTACTTAGATGATGAGAACTTAAAGACCGACTTAATCGGTTATGGCGGTCATCGTCGTGACATTTTTAATGAGCCAATATTCATCAATCAATTTTAAGTATATCGCACACTCAAGGAGCAATTGTTCATGTTAAATCGTCGTGGTTTCCTCGCTGCTTCAATTGCGACAGTGATTGCAATGACAGCAACCGTTGCACAAGCTGCTGATACAATTAAAGTTGGAGTTTTACATTCGCTGTCTGGAACGATGGCAATCTCTGAAACATCGCTTAAAAATACGGCGTTAATGGCGATTGAAGAAATCAATGCCAAAGGCGGATTGTTAGGAAAAAAACTGGAACCTGTCGTGGTTGATCCAGCGTCTAACTGGCCGTTATTTGCTGAAAAAACCCGTCAACTTTTGACCAAAGATAAAGTCAATGTCATCTTTGGTTGCTGGACATCGGTATCGCGTAAATCGGTTTTACCTGTGGTTGAAGAGTTAAATGGTTTGTTATTCTATCCTGTCCAATATGAGGGTCAGGAATTATCTAAAAATATTTTTTATACTGGCGCGGCGCCTAATCAGCAGGCGATTCCTGCCGTTGAATATTTGATGAGTAAGCAAGGGGGAAGTGCGAAACGCTTCATCTTGCTCGGTACGGATTATGTTTATCCTCGCACCACCAATAAAATCTTACGTGCATTCTTAAAAACCAAAGGCGTTGCTGATTCTGACATTCAAGAAGTCTACACCCCATTTGGTCACAGCGATTATCAAACGATCGTAGCGGATATTAAGAAGTTCTCCGCAGGCAAGAAAACAGCTGTTATTTCAACCATTAATGGCGATTCTAACGTACCTTTTTATAAAGAATTAGGCAATCAAGGTTTAAAATCAACCCAAGTGCCAGTCATTGCATTCTCTGTTGGTGAAGAAGAGTTGCGCGGCATTGATACCAAGCCACTCGTTGGGAACCTTGCGGCATGGAACTATTTTATGTCGCTGAAAAACCCAGCAAATACTGCATTTATTGCCAAGTATCGCGCATGGGCTGTGAAGAATAAGGTGCCAAATGCAGCAACAGTTGTGACCAATGATCCGATGGAAGCGACATACGTGGGCATTAATATGTGGGCACAAGCTGTTAAAAAAGCGGGTACGACCGATGTGGATGCGGTGCGTAAAGCGATGGCGGGTCAGACTTTTGCCGCACCGTCAGGCTTTGTCCTCACGATGGATCCCGTCAACCACCATTTACATAAACCCGTCATGATTGGCGAAATTCGCGCAGACGGTCAATTCA
>JACMMY010000171.1 GCA_014378805.1 Moraxellaceae bacterium | reverse complement strand
GGGACGGCATGCGAATATGAACAGAGCCAATGGATACATCGCACCCGATTTTCGCGCCCATACCGCGCAGATACCAATGATAAAGCGATGATCCTGATAGCAAATGCACTGGTGCAACGTCTGAGAGGCGATCTGCCAACCACCAGCGAAAATACACCGAACCCCACAGTGGATAGCGTCCTGCGGTCAGATTGTTGAGTAATAATTTTTTGCCTAGAATTGAAACAAAGAAACCGATGACTTGAGTTAATAAAAACACACTTAACGCAATGCCAATCGCTTGCCAGCGACTGTCTTCGGGATTCCCAGTCAAATAATGATAGGTAAAGAACGGTGCAAGCCATTGTAAAATATGTAAACTAATCAGGAAAGGCAACAGAACCAATTGTCCAAGCCCGCAGAAGAAACGACGTAATGTATGGTCTTGTAACTCTTCAGGTTGCCAAGCTTCGCCTTCATCATATTGCTCGGGTTGCTCCGACATCTTTGCCGCGATCGCGCCGATACGCCGCTGCGCATACAAATCATTGATCGTAATGTGGCTGTATGCTGGAGTCGCGCGTAGACCTGAAACAAGACGCGCCGCCAGTAAAGAATGCCCACCCAAATCATCAAAAAAATCTGCACTGAGTTGATTGGGTGCATTCGGGAAGAGTTTGTTTAATACACCAAATAATGCAATTTCAGCAGGATTGGTCGGTTCATCCGATGTCCCACGATCAACGACTGTTGTTAGTGGTAAAACGCGTAAAGCCTTACGATCAATTTTTCCCGATAGTAAACGCGGCACTTTTTCAATGACTTCAAAGCGCGTTGGCACCATATAAGGGGGGAGTTTTTCACGTAATTTTGTACGCAAAACCATGCTGCTCAGGCTTTCTGTTTTTGCATCCAGATCATGCTCTTGCGAACCATCAGGCACGATAAAAGCAATCAATTGATCCATGCCATCTTCGTTACGCAGTAACACCGCGGCAGTACCAATCCCTGTTTGTTCTGTGAGGACTGCTTCAATTTCACCGAGCTCAACACGGAAACCACGAATTTTGATTTGGTCATCGGCGCGACCCAATAAAGCGATTTGACCGCGTTTATTGAGCGTTGCCAAATCGCCAGTTTTATACAGTTTTTCTTCTTCTGGTGTTTCCGCCCAAGGATTTTTAAGAAACTTTTCAGCCGTTAAATCGGGACGGCCTAAATAACCGTCAGCCACGCCCATGCCGAAAATACAGAGTTCGCCTGTCTCGCCGACATTGAGCAGATTAAATTGATCATCAACCACCAGCAAACCATAATTAGGCAATGGCTTACCAATCGTCACTGGTTGCCCACGATTGAGATTCGCAAGACTTGCCGAAACAGTTGATTCAGTTGGGCCATAAGTATTAAAAATTTGATGATGCGGTAATGCCCAGCGCTCAACCAATGAGTCAGGACACATTTCGCCGCCGAGATTGATAATGCGTAAATTCGGCACATCGATGCTAAATAACGCCAATAAAGTCGGTACGGCATGCAGTACAGTAATTTCGTTTTCAATCAGTGCTAGCGGGAGCGCATCTGGATCGGTGGTCAATGATTTGGGTGCAATCCATAGGGTTGCGCCAACCAAATAAGAAATCCAAATTTCTTCAAACGACATATCGAAAGCGGTCGAGAAGCCTTGATAAACTTTATCTGTACCTTGAACGCCAAGCATCGCATTTTCACTGCGTAAAAAATGACAAATACTGCCTTGGTTAATCACAATCCCTTTAGGCTTTCCTGTCGAACCTGATGTGTAAATCACATAAGCAGGATGACTCGAAAAAAAATCTTTTCGACGATTAAATGGCACTGTCGCAGGCGCAAGCAGTGATTCAACCGCCCAAACAGCTTGTGGAACGGTTGCTAATTTGGGTAACCAATTGGCATCGCTAACCAGACCCGCTGCATTGGCATCTTCTAAACAAACAATGATTCGATCAACAGGCGTTTCCGTATCGAACGGCAACCATGCTGCGCCAGCCTTCGCAATCCCAAGTTGTGCTACCAGCAGTTCAATACCACGAGGCAACCACAAGCCCACGATTTGACCAGCGACCACGCCATGCTGAATAAGATGATGTGCAATGAGGTCAGCTTCTTGATTGAGCTGTTTATAGGTGAGCGTGCGTTGACCCATGACGTCATCTTGAAAGATGAGCGCGACTTGATCTGGCGAGCGATTTACCGTTTCCTCAAATAAATCGGCCAGCACTTCGTGCTTTAATAAGTCAGGGCGATTTTCGCCGCGTACAATGGCACGGACTGGCGTTGTTGATTCGACGATTTGTTCGTTTTCATTGGATGTTGTAGTCACTAAATGTCCATTCTCAATAAGAGTATTATCGATGTATTGTCAGTTAATCTGTAACCAGCAAAGACAGTGGTTACAAGTATTTGGCCGTATTGTATCCCTTTCTGCACACTAATTTCGGACATAGCCAAGTGAATATTGTCGATCAATGGTTACCTAAAAATGTCTATTGTTACAGTCAGGTATTTTGCACAGATGACTATGCAGAAATCATGAATTTATCTCCTGATTTAGCATTAAATATGAAAAGTATTTTGCCCGAAGCTTTAGTGAATACTTCACAAGCTCGACAAGTGAGTTATTTGGCGGGGCGAGGTTGTGCATTATCTGCGTTAAAAATGGCTGGCGATGTGCCTCGCTCAACGCTTGGACGCACATCAAAAGGCTTACTCGATTGGCCTCAACGTTTTGTTGGCTCAATAAGTCATGCAATGGTTGAGGGCGATGGAGTCGCTATTGCCGTTGTTGCACGAAGCAATGAGCATCAATCAATTGCAATCGATTGCGAGCCAGTTTTTACCCTCGATCATGCCAATGAAATTGCGCTATTAACAGCATCTGAGAATGAGCTGCGTTTAGGCGAACGTTTGGGGTTTAGCCGTGAGTTATGGCTAACGATGGTTTATTCATTAAAAGAAACTTTATTTAAATTGCTTTATTCCCATGTGAATTGTTTTATGCCATTTGAAGCGGCAGAAATATTGTCGTTTGACGTGGAAACAGGGCAGGCGTGTTTAATGCTGAGTGTGGATTGGGGGGATTTACCTGTTGGGCAGCGGTATTGGTTGCAGCTAAAGGATGTGGAAGTTGACCGTGTTGGACGTTGTGTGGTGAGTTTTGGGGCTGAATGACATCTTAATAAACGCCCATCATTTCTAAAAAAAATATCGACCATTGCCTAATCAAAGCATTGTTGAGCCTTTATCTGATTAACTTTTAACTCAAAGTCTAGTAACATTCGCCCACTAGGATTTGCCTGACCCTATTCAACGCTATTTTGTTCTCAAATTGATCAATTTTGCCTCGAAAAAAGTCTCTTAATACTGTTATTCGCAGTCAAAGATCGCTGCCTATTGACTCCTAAACTATTTATTTCTAAAGGACAAAGCCATGCTAGAAGCCTACCGCCAACACGTTGCTGAACGTGCCCTGCTTGGTGTCCCACCAAAGCCGCTCGATGAAGCGCAAGTTGCAAGCCTTGTAGAACTCATGAAAAACCCACCAGCAGGCGAAGAAGCCTTTTTGGTTGATTTGCTTGAAAACCGCATTCCACCAGGTGTTGACCAAGCTGCTTATGTAAAAGCTGCATTCTTGGCTGCGATCACCAACGGTAAAGCAACTTCACCATT
>JACMMY010000170.1 GCA_014378805.1 Moraxellaceae bacterium | reverse complement strand
GGCAGCCGCAGTATTAATAATATCGCGCAATACAGGATCAACCAACGTATCAAACACTAATGGAGGAAGAGCATCATCTTGCGCTGCTTGATTGATTAAGCCGACAGCATCAAATGCACTCGATTCATTATCCACATAAGGCAAAATCCGCATATCAAATTCGACTTGTGGAAATTGAGACAATAAAGAATGACCCAATGTTTCCGCAGTAATTGCAGTCCCATCGGAAATAAAGAATACAGTGCGATATTGTTTTTCGTTTTCAGGTATCAGTGTGGTAGATGATTCAGTCATAGCAGAGACCCGCAAATAGATCAGTTACTATAGCCCTAACACGCCTATTTTGACTATGCTTAATTTAGAAAAACCCTGTTCAAGGCATAGCCATTGATCAATAAAAAAAGACCTTCACAAAGAAAGTCTTTTTTAATCATCAATCATACGCAATCAAATTTACTTCGCGGTTTGTTGCTGAATCCAACGCAGAAACTGTTGTTTATCTTCTGCACTTGCTTTAGACCATTGTGTCTTTAATGCATCTAATGGCTGAATTTGAGTCTCAACACCACTTGAAGTTAAATGATTGATACCTTGCATGACACCACCCAACAAGGATGTATTCACAAGGACGGCACCTTGTTGTGATGCTACAACTTGACCATTTTTTTTACTAATCTTCAATGTGGGTTGTTTAACAAACGCTAACGCTTCTTCGCGTGATGTTGGCTCAGGCAACCATCCCAACACGTAGGATTGCTGATCTGCAAGCACCACTTTAATCGTCACGCCTTTAGAGCGCACAACATCAAAGTCATCACCGTTGATTTGAAATAGACGATCATAACGCGCCATGATCGTATGCTCGCCCGCTGGAAGCTGAAAAGATGATTTTTTGCGTGCAAACAGCCCTGTATTTCCAGTTTCTTGACCATCCACACCGAGCACAATCACATTTTCAGGAAATGAAATTTCTGCCGCTGCCCATGATGTATTCATTGCGGCAGTACAACTTGCGACGACGCCAAATGCAAAAAACAATGGACGTGCCTGAAATAAACAAAGTCTAAGTCGTTGATTCGAAAATAACATAAAAATTCCTATAGAAACCTAAAACAAAAAGCTGCAAGTAATTACTACTCACAGCTTTCAGATTAGCATGGACTACATTGTATTCAAATTGAGTAATAATCTATCGATATCAATTTGCCATACGACGACGAATGAAGACTAACGACAACAAGCCCAACAATGCTCCCATACCCAAACTACCACCGCCAGCCTTATTTTTATCTGTGGTTGTTGCAGTATTGGTAATGGTCACATTAGCAATACTAGATGCAGTAAGATCTGAGTCTAATACTTGATATGTGAAGCTATCATTAAATGGAGAAAATAAATTTTTATTGACGTAAGTCAACTTGCCACCATAACAGGTTGTTTGGGCGGTATTCACGTTGTTATCAGGACAAGGCCCCTCATATTGAGGAACGATTTCCCCCTGAGTAGGTTTGGTGACAATCCGAATATTTAAAGGAATATCAACTACTACTCCATTGATTAGTCGTTTATCCACATAGAACGGCGTTTTTCCAGCGGGATAGTTTTTAACGCCAACAGGACCATCACCATCATCAGAGTCGTTTGCCAAGATATCCAGTGGAATACTCTTCGTACCAAACGGTAAAATAAAGGTATCATTTTTTGCAATCGGCGGTAAATTAGAAAGAATAAAAGAAATCTTCGCAGTTTTTGTTGCACCACCTGAAGCAAGATCTTTAATGGTGTAATTACACGTATCAGTTTCTCCGCTTGGTGTAATTTCACCATCTCGACGACTTGCAAGCATCTGTTTCATTGAAAGATTCCATTCACAATGAATATTACCATCAGCGCTATCACTACCCGTAATCGTATATTTAGTACTGTCCGTCAGTAAATCTAGCACACTGGTATTGCCAGAGGCAGACTCTTGAGCAAAGTCATTGGATGCAATATCCATCACCACTTCGCGATAACGATAGCTTGCTTTATACGCAT
>JACMMY010000169.1 GCA_014378805.1 Moraxellaceae bacterium | reverse complement strand
CACCAGCATTTAAGGTATTTTTATTTTCATAAATATCGAACCAGCTGACACAATAAGTCAAATAAATTCAGTTTTCAATCAAAACTAACTCTTGAAGATATGCTTTCACCATACTATTCTTAAACAATGGAAGGCACCATTTATGTAATAGTGTAGAACATGCATCAAAATATAAAACAATGGGATGAAAAGGCGAACATGTTTACCAAACAGAAAGACGCCAAACAAGGCCAATCGCTGGCAGATTCCATCGATTTGTTTGCGTTGAACTCAATGTGTTCCCAACATGTAAAATCATCTCTCGGCGTCGATACCTGTTTTTCTTTGAATAATTTTTTACTCAAAATAAGCGCTTCATGTTTTGGCATCATATTTTTGGTATTCACATCAGTCGCTCCCACTTTTGCTGAAAACAGCACTGGAGCGCCGCGTTGGTATCGATATTACAATAGTCAAGGGATTCCAACTCTGAGCAGCACCATCAGTGAACAGCACTTACAATATGGTTATGATTCACTCGATAAAAATATGCATCTCATCAGTCACTTTTCACCATTTTCTGGTCAGAAATACGCACAGCAACAAGCACAAAGAGAACAAGCAATCGAAAGACGAATTACCGAACGTCATCTTCAAGAAACCTATATTTCTGCAAGTCGTGCTGAAAGTCAACGTGATCGCGAACTCACTGATCTTGATGGGCAAATTAAACGTAGTCAGGTGCAGTCAGTAACGCTTTCGTCTTCGCTCAATCAAAGTATTACCCTTGCAGCAAATTTCGAACGCCAAAACAAGCCTGTACCTCTGACTTTAAAAAATCAGATTCGTGTCGATAAAGATTTACTTAACCAATCACAAACCAATTTTGCCGCCTTGAAAGTTAAACGAGAGCAAACCAGCAAACAATATAGTGATGCGATTGCAACACTCAAGGTCATAGAACAACGCAAAAATACACCGAATACGTCTAATATTCCTTAAATCTGCAAATGACCGATTGATGTCATTGATATAAACCATCAAGGTTTATGTAGTTCTGACGTCAATGGCACAACATTAACCAGTCCTCTACGCTATAATTATTTCAAGATTTTATTCATTTCACTCGTCTAATTATTTAGGATTTCCCTATGAGTAGCGCAGCCAAAACAACGCGTCATGTTCGTTTACTTATTCTCGGTTCTGGACCTGCGGGCTACAGCGCAGCGGTTTATGCCGCTCGAGCAAACTTAAAACCTGTTCTTGTTGCGGGAATGCAACTCGGTGGTCAACTTACAACAACAGTCGAAGTCGATAACTGGCCAGGTGATGCACATGGTTTAACAGGACCTGTACTGATGGAACGGATGCAAGAACATGCAGAACGCTATGGCACCGAAATTATTTACGACCATATCAATGAAGTTGATTTGTTGCAGCGTCCGTTTCTACTCAAAGGTGATATGGAAGACTTTACATGTGATGCCCTCATCATTGCCACTGGTGCAACGGCACAATACCTAGGTCTTGAATCTGAACAAGCCTTTTCTGGTCGTGGTGTCAGCGCTTGTGCAACCTGTGATGGTTTCTTCTACAAAGGACAACCCGTAATGGTTGTTGGCGGTGGAAATACTGCTGTTGAAGAAGCCTTGTATCTCTCCAATATCGCGAGTCACGTCACGCTGGTTCACCGCCGGGACAAAGTCAAGTCAGAAAAAATTCTACAAGACTTGCTATTCCAACGTGAAAAAGAAGGCAAAATTTCAATCTTGTGGAACAATCAAGTTGATGAGATTCAAGGCAATGATGCTGGCGTCACCAATGTACAACTCAAAAGTACAACAGACGGCTCAGCCAAAAATGTCGATGTACAAGGTGTCTTTATTGCAATCGGTCATAAGCCGAATACAGCAATGTTTGAAGGTCAACTCGAATTGCATGATGGCTATATCTCTGTAAATAGCGGCACAAAAGGCAACGCGACTCAGACCAGTATCCCTGGCGTATTTGCGGCAGGTGATGTTGCTGATCATATCTACCGTCAAGCGATTACTTCAGCAGGTTCAGGCTGTATGGCCGCATTAGATGCTGAACGGTTCTTGGACGGACTGTAATCGATATGCTGTCTTGTCTGTTTATTCATGATCTCTGTGACTTGATGAGTAAATAGACATGACACTCCGACTTCCACAAACACGCTGGCACTTCCCCGATCCAATCCAAGCTGATCCATTAGGAGAAGGCTTGGTTGCAGTTGGTGCTGATCTAGCACCCGAAACGATTTTGGCAGCGTATGAACGAGGGATATTTCCTTGGTTCAGTGGCAATGATCCAATTTGCTGGTGGAGCCCAGAACCTCGCTGCGTCATCCTGCCCGAAACGTTTAAACCCTCGAAAACCCTTATCCGCAATATAAAAAAAAATCAATACACCTTTACCATCAACCAAAATTTTGCCGCAGTGATGCAGGCTTGTGCCGATGCGCGCGCACATGCCGAAGGAACTTGGATTAGCGATGATATTATTAGCGGTTATTGCGGATTACACGCGGTCGGTCTCGCGCACAGCATTGAAGTCTGGGAGTCTAGGGAGCAAGAAAAGCCCCTATTAGTTGGCGGCTTATATGGCGTGCAACTCGGTCGAGCCTTTTTTGGCGAATCGATGTTTAGTAAACGTACCGATGTGTCAAAAATGGCATTTACATTTTTAATGAAACTATGCGCGGCATCTCACTTCCCATTTGTCGATTGTCAGTTACCCAACAATCACCTCATGAGTCTTGGCGCAATCACGATGCCGCGGAAACAATTTTTGACTTCGCTTAAAAATGTACTCTTGCAACCAGCGCCCAACTGGAAATTATTACAGAATCATCACTTCAACGGCTCTGAACTATTGACCGAAGGTCTTTTTTCAGGCTTTATTGAAGCGTAAGATTAAAATGTTAAACCATGATTCATGCTCATCGTGATCAGAGTGAGATTTCATGTCCAATATGAAGAATATTCGGTTCTACATCACCCCGCCTCATCCTTGCAGCTACTTGGATGACCGTTCGGCGCGTATGGTGTTTATCGATCCGATACGGACACTGGATACTGCAACCCTGTCAGAACTTTCGCGACAAGGTTTTCGACGTAGTGGTGATTTCATTTACAAGCCTGAATGCCAAAGTTGCCGCCAATGCCTCTCGTCACGAATTCCTTCGGAGCGCTTTAACCCCGATAGCGGACAACGCCGCGCGCTCAACCGAAATAAAGACTTGCGCATGGCGACGCGTTCTACTCGCCATGCGACCGAAGTGCATTATCAACTCTACGCACGTTATATCGAAAAACGCCACGCTGATGGCGATATGTACCCACCCACTCGCGACCAATTCGAAAAATTCCTCGTTACTGGCGGCATTGATAGTTTTTTTCTTGAATTTTGGCTGAATGATCAACTCATGGTTGTTGCAACCTGTGATCCACTCGATGATGGTATTTCTGCGGTCTATACCTTTTTTGATCCTGATGTAACCCGGCGCAGTCTGGGTACATTTTCTATCATGAAACAAATCGAATGGGCGCGTAATAACGATTTGGCTTATGTTTATCTGGGATATTGGGTACCGCAAGCCGAGAAAATGCGCTATAAATCTAATTTCCTACCACTGGAAGTCTTGTTAGACGGTCACTGGCAAAGTGTGTCGCGTCCGATGACGGACATCGAAATGGCGCAACTGATCAAAAGACTTTCGCGCGAAGAAAACATTCAAGATTATAAGAGACTACGTTAAACGATAAACCATTCAACCAAATGGATTACCACGGGTTAATGCCATCAAGACCGCATCTTCTTTTCCATTGGCAAAGACCGCACGGTCTGCAGGATAGTAATTTTTACGAATACCCATCTGATGAAAACCGACTTTTTGATAGAGTGAGATTGCAGGCGTATTACTACCACGTACTTCCAAAAAGACCATTACACAACCCTCACCGAGCAATGCTAAAGACTCCTCCAATAGCATCAAGCCGCAACCCTGCCCTTGGTATTTAGGATCGATTGCCATGAGCAATAAATTCGCCTCATCAAGCACTGGCTGCAAGATGCAAAAACCGATGACTTGCTCACTATTGATGATCACAGTACAGCGTTGACCCGCAGTCAAACTCTCTTGAAATTGACGCTCGCTCCACGGATGAAATTCAACTTGACGTTCAATGTTGGCGACTTGTGCAATATCCGTTAACAGCATTAATCGAATGGCATATCGAGACATGAAGAGAGTCACTTCAGAATAAGAGCAAAGAAGGATTATACGATGAAAATCGTATGATTTAGTGAACTTACACTCATCCTTACTACCCCTGTAAAACAAAAAAAAGAAGCGTATTCAGCTTTTCTTTTTTTTAATGTCACATGTAAAAACAATTATAGACCGCGATTTTTTAGACGGTTTGCTTGTTCGCGATAGATAGTGACTGGACTTGCTGCAAAAATACTGAATGCCTGCAACTGATGAAAAACCCATAATACCGTGGGCAAGGACAAGCGGAAATTTAGTGTGCGAATATGTGGATGTTATTGTTAATTCAGCATAAAAAAAGACCCGAACGGGGTCTCTTTTTTATGCAATACGACGTGCTAAATCATACACTTAAAAAATACGATTATCACCGCTGTCACGCATCGCTTCATAAGTCTGCGCACGGATGCGATCCTCGGGCGAACTAAATGTCTGATTACGTAACGTCTCAATAGCTTCCTGACGATTCACCTCATCACTCACACTGGCTTTGAGTTGCGCTCGGGCTTTGAGATAACTGTTTAATTGTTGCTGCCAATTGGCATTTTCAACATCGAGTTTATCCAAACGAACGGCTGCCTCTGGACCAACTAAGCTTGCACGCATCTGATGCAGTTCTTCAGGAGAACCGCCACGCGATTGAATCGCTTTGGTTAATTTCTGCAGTTCAGCATACTGCATCAACGGACGCATACTGTCTGCTAAAGCAGGAGGTAACTGATCCATCAAGGCTGCAATTTTCGCAGCTTTTTGGTCTTCACTTAAACTCTTGTCAGCGTTAATTCTAATTAAATTAATACTATATTGATCATAAGCCTCTTCACCGCCGAAGAACACTTCTGATTCAACAGGTGTGAAATACTTCAAACGTAAGTTTTTAAGCGATGTCACAGTCGCTTGTAAAGAATCTGCCGTTTGCGTTTTTACCTGCATAGCTGGCTGTGTCTGTGCATGACGAAACGCAATATATTGATCGAGTAATTTCAATGCATAAGGTAATGCAGTACTAGGTAATGTGGTTGTTAAATATTGACGAATATCGGTAATGAGCTGCGCTTCCGTTTTTTCACCTAAACTTGATAAAAAATAATCAAAACAGTTACGAATGCCTATGGTCAAAACCAACTGACCTTTGCTATCAACTTTTAATGGACAATCAATTTCCGTACCGCGCAATGAAGGTGCCAATGTTGGCATTGGACCCGGTACCAATTTCTGCTGTCCAGATGTGGATAGCGCCGTATTTGCTAAAGCAACTTGAGACTGTGCAGTGGACTGGGTTGTTGCGGATGATTCAGAATTCATTTTTTTTGGCTTTAGGATCAATATCGCCCAAAAAATAAGAAGCGCGAAAACTACTAATCCGATGATAAGCCCATACTTTTTATTAGGAGTAAGCATTCATTAAATCCTTTAATGTTGTTATTTACAGATCAGCCATCTGCGTTGCCGTAGGATAACAGAACGAGTAAGCCTAGCGATCATAAGTCGATTTTTTAGCACAAAATTTAAAGTATTTTTTATATTTTAAATCGGCTATTGATGTTGATTAACAGAGTCCGATAACCAGAATCTACCAAACTCACACTAAACTCACACTAAACTCGATCAAAACATATGTACAACCTGATCCAATCAAAAAAATTTTAAATATCAATAAAAACAAATCATTAAAAAATTATAAACGCTTACTTTATGATTAAACGCCTCAAAATTAAAATATGACAAATTTAAAAAAGGGGCAGATAATTAAGTATAAGAATTTTTATATGAATGCGACCGAGATTAAAAATTCAATGATGATTGATAGCGTTTGTCACTTCTAGTTTGTCAGTCGCACACTGGAGAATTAAAATGGGCTTAGAAATCGTTATCCTTGTTCTCGCATTGCTGATCATGACCGCGGCACTTCCTGCTTGGCCATATAGTCGAAAATGGGGCTACGGACCCAGCTGCTTAATTGGCATTATTGTTCTGATCTTTGTCGTGCTGTTCTTTGGTCACTAGCGAATATTGATTGGCAACAGCTCATTTTCGATTGAGTCAGCGCGATGGTGACCTTAGTAGCACTGCAACTTATCGATAGTGAAATGAAGGGGCTGCGTTTCATCATTCTGTCATTAAAAACCCCTATCGTTGCGTATCATAAGGACGCAAGGTAACAACGTGGAAGTTAAAGCCAAAGTGAATTCTACAAAGCTCAAGCCCAATTTAAGTCAAATTGGGCTTTTTTGTGATCTCAGCTTTCTTAGGTAGTTTCAATACATCATTCAACTTTTAAGCGTGACATATCTACATTTAAGAAACCCGTCGCCAATTGAGCCAATGTATCGACATGATCCGTTAAATGATGAGCCCCTTCAAAGTAGATCACTCTAAAGAGATAGCCTTCGATGGCAGAAATCACCGCCAGAGCATGAGTTTCATGAATTGCACGGGCATTAGATTGACGACGCGTGACGTCTAGGCTTAATGAAGCCAATAACTGAGCGAGTTGACGACTGACTTCTAACCGTCTTTTTATAGCGGTTGGACCAACTGCCCATATCTCTACAAGGCATGCCCGAGCATAAGAAGGATGATTTTGTAACGTTTGTAGCAGACCTCGTATCGTCGCTGCAGCGCGATGGTACAACGGCATATCTGGATCATGCGGAATCACAATCGCTTCCGCGACCTCACCCGCCAAGTATTCTCCCGCCGCGATAAGACAAGCTTCCTTATCCGTAAAATACTCATAGAATGTCCGCTTAGCAACACACCCCCGCGCCACGACATCGCCAATAGTAACAGCGACATAACCCTTCTCAGCAGTCAAATCAGCCATTGCATCCAACAAACGAGTACGCTGTGAAGTTCGAACGAACTCACGGCTTAGGCCATGCCGACCTCTGGGTAGACTTTGTGGAACTTTAGGCGTTAATTGAGTATTATTTTTCATATGCAAGATTTTAGCAAAGACATCCACAATCACATCAGCCACTCGGCGGATATGTACCATCAAATAGACTGATCACACGGGGATGATCGGTAAGAATCATACCGAGAGATATGCAGATTAATGACCACTCAGACAAGCCATACCAATCCAAGATAAATAGGCTCCTGCATAAATAATACAAATCTAAAAAAACCTCAAGGGTTTGCTAAAGGACTTTTTTTCATTTATTTGAGTCCGAATCTTGGTAAAAATTAACTCTTATTTTTTACTGTTTCATCTGATGAAAAATATCCATAATGATTTGATAAATTTCATGTTTAGGCAGGTCATCTCTTGCATGAGAAAAGGCAAGTTCCGAGCAGCCCAGCGGATGAATAGCCAAAATATTTGAATGCGTTGCGCGCATTTCAATGCCTACCGTGAATCCAAGTTCCGTGATTGCAGCCTTGATCTTCTGTTCAAACTCAGCAGGCGAGACGTTGTGTTCAACACACGATTGAGTATCAATGACAATTTGTACGTCTGACATGATTTTTTATCTCTTATAGTATATATGCCTAAAGATACTGGCAGACTTGACGACATTAGAATATCTATTTTTTGTCTTTTTTGAGTCTGCCATTGAACAATTTGTCAAATGAGGTAATCCATAAATTCTGGAATTTAAAAAGCACAAAAAACCTAATAGATCATGATAATAGATTCACTCCACTGAACAAATAACGAAGAGAATGTTGACGCTTCATAAAAAATATTTGGCATTTTTTTAAGCCCATACCGTACATTTTGACTCCGCTCAATGACGGCATAGCGCTTTGAGCGGAGTCGAAACGTGCATAAACACAGCAAAACTCAAAAATTCTCTCATTTGTATTTTGTCGATACTATGCAACTGTATTTATATGAAAAGAGCCAAACCGTTAATTTGATTCACTTCGTCTGAACGATTCTGATTAAATGAGCCCTCAGACTTTGAACATTCTTTGGTCATGTCATCTGTCATTCTCGCTCCAAAGCATATTGGCGACAATGTTCCAAATATCCAGCTTCATGGCTACTAACCAACTCCACCACACTCCGCCATAGCCATAAAGGCGCAGCAATCGTCTTATTCTGGTTACGTTTGAGCTCACTCAACCATGATCGACAGGTGACTTCATCCATCTGGCGTGCATGCGCTTTTCCCACCACAAATGCCAAATAACGTGCAACTTGAATGGCCTCAATTTCTTCGATGTCGTCCACTTCGAGTTTTAGGTCTTGTGGTAATAACTCACGCAGAATAACGCCACGATCCAGCAAGCGTGTTGCATACATTCTGTCACCAAGAGAAGGCGACAAATGGCGAGCACCCTCTACCACACGCTTTGAATTATCCTGCGGCATAACGCTATCTGCGTATCGAGGCGCAAGTGCAGCCGTCCCCTCCTTAATATCAATCAAGCAAAGATCTTCTCCATCAGACACTTGGTCGTCAATATCTAATAGCACCGCATAGCGCAATCGCCCCAGTGAGCTACAACCCTTAACCCAATAAGCGGCATCTAATACTTCAACTTGACCCTTATTGGAACGCCAGCGGAGTTTGGTGGCCAATTCAATAATCGCGGGATCATCAAAAAGATGATGAATTGCTTGCTGTTCTATCTTGTCCAGCGGCCAGAAACGTTTACCCAACGGAATAATTGGCTTGATGTCATTGAGGCGCTCTTCCGCCAAATGTTGCCATGTACGACTGATCGAATTACGGATCACGATGCGGATTAAATCAGGTTTTTTTGGTGATTTTTTGTTTTGCAGCGCTGCAATATAACCTTCATAAACGGCTTCGATCATCTTAGCCGTAATCACTCCGGGTAAATCAGAACCGCGTGCTGCCGTCGCCAATGAGAGGCTCAGACGGATTAGATCATGAGCAGGATTACCAATCACAGTCTGATCAAGATCCCGAATTCCAATTTCGACCTTCCCATCAGCATTGGCAATAGGCCCCAAATTACCCGTATGACAATCACCACAGATCCAGATGGCAGGGCCTTGCGGAATCGTACTGACATCGGCTTCAATCAACCACTCATAAAACTTTGCGGTATTACCGCGAACATAAGCATGAACAGACCTCGCCATTTTGAGGTTACGTCTTTGAGTCAATGATTTCTTACGATCGACTGGCTGCTGAATTATATTTCTAGAAGACATTTTTGCTCGTGTAGGATTAGAGAAGTTGTTTGCGTCAAAAAAAAATGCATTAAATTAAAATAACCTGAGTCCACATAAATAGATTAGGGCTATTAAATTGAGCGATTATTTTTCTTAACTTATTAATCCTGCGCCATTTCTATCGCTATTTCAATTCGCACTATTTGTTTAAATTGTATCAATAAGGTTTGTGCATGAAGGTTTGTGAATGGTATGGATCACTGACTTACACTATCGGAGAAAATAGGAGTACGTGATTAGTCATAAATGATTTAGTAATGCTGAGGTAAATGATGCGCACAACTGTGCTATCGCGAAAATTAAAATGAGTTACGCTCATCACTGTTACAGGTACTGCTCTTAAAAATTAATCGAATAAATGAAAAATTAAGCATAGTGTCATCTGTGTCGATACTGACCGATGAAAAACGAATTCTTCTTCGCACTTTCTTCACATAAAAATTGAGATAATAAAAATGCACAATAAAGCTATCAATGTTGTGCAAAAGCTGATTGTGAGTGATTTAACGCTGGATAGTTGAAGCGCTTAATATCAAAATTTTATTTTATATTAAGCTCAAAAAATCTGTTATTTGAAATTTAGAACACCATACTTCTTCTAAACTTAAGGGTTCTTTTTAGTGAATTCAAATATCGTAAATATGCTAAACGGTGATTTCCTGACCAATAGCATAGAAAGTTTGTCGTTAACTGAATCATCAAAAAAAGGTGTGCAAAAGTGGATTAATCATTTACCTATGCTCAATGTGGGTCAAACAGGCAAACAACTTTGCATAACGTTGGATGAACTGATGTTAGTCAATCTGCCCGACACCACTCACTTTGAAATCATAGAAGTCATCCGAACTCCGCTTTATAACATCATAGATTCTTTAACCAAAAAATATAATAATCAGAATATTAAACTTGATAAACGTGCAAAAAGTATTTGTATACTCGTCCATAAACTACGCACTAATTCAGCCATGATTTATAGTGGAATAGCGATTAGATCAGCAGAGAAATATCAAAAAGAAGATTTCGGTTTCTTTAAGTTTTATAAAAAGAAAGCGTTACTCACCCTAATTAGTAAAGCAATCCACCGAGGACTCACAGAGTTCTTTCATCTCCTGTCACACTCCCAAACGCTTCAACTCCCTGATAGCAAAGGAATGTGGCTACGTATCCATGAGCTCTATAGACTTGCAGTGAGTTTAGGTCTCACTGATTTCTCGCTCAGTGATGAAAAGCAAAAATATGGAAAGGCACAAACGATTGAGCAAATTTATTTGCGATCAATATTCTTATCATTATGCCAAACAGATCAACTAAGACGATCTGACGCTAAAATAATTAGCCAATTGACTGAACTATGGAGCCATTTATTAAAATTTTCAGATGGGCAAAGTGAGAAATATCGATGCTTTGTGGATACTTTCGTCGATGCTGCGACGATATATACCAATCAATTTGATCAATCGAATCCTCATATCCTAAATTTTGATAGCAGTGGGTTACTCAAACATTTAGAGAATCTTAATGCTCACTCACCGCAAGCTATTCATGCGGATGAAACCACGTTGCTTTCGACCTTACTGCACTTTCATCTCGTCCAAGCACTAGAACCACGCAAGGCACGTTTATCTGATCGGGCAGTCGAAGAATCTATGATTTTTATGGAATTTGGACTGATCGCTTCTCATTTCCAGCTTGCTGGCTTACGCTCTTTTGAAGAAGTCATTCAGACTGAACATATTATTTCGAACGACGATTTTTCAACCCTACGGTCAGACTCTCAAAAGCATGATAAAGAGGCCAAAAAAAATTCCGACAATCATTATAGTGAACTATATCAAGGTGAAATTACAAACATCAGCCCTCGTGGCTATTGTATTCGCTGGGTAGGAACACTGCCTAGCGTTTTACGTCGTGGCGAACTCATCTGTATCAAAAAAAATAAAGATTCCGCATGGAGTGTCGGAGTCATTCGTTGGATTCAGGATCATGAAAGCTCAAATATTGAGTTCGGTGTAGAAATCATATCGGACTACATTATCGCTTGTAGTGCGCGAGTAACCTATGAAAGCGGTTACTCCAGCGATTATATGCGTACCTTGTTTCTTCCAAAAACGGCTGAAAATTCTTATGATTCAATTATTGCTCCGACACTATTTTCTGAAGCAGAGAAAATATCAATTCGATTGGGTAGCGAAGAATTTTTGGTAAAAGTCACACGCAAAATTATAGTCACTAACGGATTTAGCCAAATTGAATTTTCAATCATTGATAAATAAGTTATCAAATGACCAATAGTTGCATTCTTCCAGTCGTATATTAGATATGTAAGAGTATTTTTAGGTTCGTTTGAGTGTGCCGACTGATGATTTATTGGCATCGTTAGGCTTCGTTCCTCAGCAACAACATACCAAGTCCAACTTAAGTGCGTTGGGCGAAAAAATGAAAACCCACCAATACGGTCTCACACAAAAACCCACTCCTCGAGCGAAACCATATCACTATCCGCTTCGCGAACTCGAAGGATTCTCAACGGAGGACGTGGCAATGATCCAGGCGAAAATCTTAGATTTTTTTAACTTAAATTTATAATACATAGTCATCTATGTAATTTCTTATCCATTGTTCATGAATTTCCACCACGGATAGAGTTACATTTACAAAATCAAATTCAACCGTATTTCTATTTAAATCTAGTTGTGATCGACATAAATCTCTTGCTATGGCATCAGGCATCATGGCAATCATGGCAATCATCAAATCATAATCTGTTTTGCTCATTCCCTTTGCATCTAGAATTAATTCAGCACGATTATTTACTCTACTGACATCTAAAGTATCCTTACTCCACCTTTTTTCCCATTTCCCTTTTCGAGCATTGCTTTCTTGATTACCTTTATTTTTCAATAGATCAATATCTTTAGCAATTTGAATTAATAAATCTGAACCTGAAATCTCTTTATCATTGATCTCGGCAACCTTAAATTGTCCAAAGTTACTAAGAAACGAACCATTTGCCTTGTCTTTCGACTTCTCAAAAGTTGATTTAATTTTTGCTGCAAATTTTGTCTTAAATTCTTCAACCGTGCTATGTCGCAGATCACGGCGATAGACTAGATGCTCAATCGGCGCAGTATCAAAAGAAAAGCCTGTATCTCGATCGACTACAATCACAACGGGTTTATCAAACGCCAACCTCATACCCAATTCAAACATGACATTTGCATTTTTACCACTCACGTCGCAGACAATGATTGGATTGTTATATACGTTTTGTACAATTGAAGATTGAATGACACGCGCATCGTCAGACTCACTGACTAAACGAGGTGAGAATCCTGCGAGTTTAATTGCATCGTTGATGATAGTCTTCACATCTCCCCAGTGTGACTCAGGATAATGCTCTCCCATACCTGCAATTGGCATGATAATGCCGCAAATTTGTTGAATTTCTGGACTATCTGAACTTACTGGCTGCACCAGTGTCTCATTGATTGCATTCGTCATTTTTCTGAATTCTCTTCATTGTTTTTTTATAGAACTTTTAAATAAACTAAGTTTGGTTTGAACAAATTTAAAGGAGTGCACCACCTTTCGTATTTCTAAATCCATCCATATAACTACTTATGAAATACAAAATTGCCCTCCTTTCATTTATGCTAACTCCTTCCACCATTTCAATTTCTATTGAGCAATTCTCTGAATCAGTACCAATAGCTTGTATGTACATAGAATATCTTTTAGATATTTCATTGATCAGCACTAAAGCTTGATTTTGATCTAATCCAGCAGTGTAGATAGTTAAAATATTCGTAGCACTGTTAAATCTATTCTTTATTACTCTTGAAAAATTAGGATTATTAATTAAACAATTCTCATTCCGAATATTAATTTCTTGATTATTTCGATTTAACTTCCCTTTAATTTCTTGCATATCCATAAACACTTTACTTAACAACTCATCTTGTGGTACTTCAGTAGATTTGATGCTGGCAGCTTTGATTTGACTAAAGCTATCCAAGAAAGTTTTATGCCCTTCTTTCTGACTTTCTGCACGTGTTGCCTTAACCATTTCACTCAAATCTTTAATAAATTTTTCAATTTCATGAAAATTCATGTTTTTCGGATATAAGACATGCTTTATCGATGAAATATCAAAAGAAAAATTTGTCTCATAGTCTTTTACAATTACGACAGGTTTATTGAAAGCCAACCTCATCCCGAGTTCAAACATAACATTTGGATTTCGACCACTCACATCGCAGACGACAATCTCATCATCATAAATATTTTGGACGATAGAATTCAGAATCACCTGAGCGTTTTTTTTTGCTTCACTGACTAATCGTGGGGTAAATCCTGCTTGAGCAATGCTTCTTTCCAAAATGTTTATGACCTGAGTCCAATAGCTCTTCAAATAACCATCCATCGCGGCAATCGGCATAATGATCCCGCAAAATTTATGCTCTTTTCTACTCCCCGAATTAGATGCACTCACTTCCTGCCCATCAGTCTCAATCTCAATCTTAGCCTTATTCATCTCTCATTATGTACTTCGTTGTTATTTATAGATTTATTATCACATATCGTTAACTCTATCACACAATGCATGAGTCATTGGTGCAATGATTCATGCACGAAAGCAAAATCTTTCGTCGAGTTTTGCAGTGTGTAGATTGGATAGACTTGGTCAGCCCAACAATATATTGGATTAAAAACGGATTTTGTAGATTAATCGAAGGGTATCAGCCTAATCGTTGGGCTTTGTTCCTCAGCACCAACCTACCAAGCCCAACTTCAGCAAGCTACACATCCGTATCTACTTGGTCAGAAAAATACGCTCTTGCCAATCAGTTTATATAATCTAAAGAGTTACGAACAACAAAAAGCCCCTAGTGTAATCACTAAGGGCTTTTTGAGTTCTTTCGAACTAGAATCTTGGTGCCGAGGGTCGGACTCGAACCGACACGTCATCTCTGACAGTGGATTTTGAATCCACCGCGTCTACCAATTTCACCACCCCGGCAAGAATGATGTTGCAGGCGCACATAATACCTTTAAAGAATTTTGTGTCAAGCCTTTCTCCTGTTCTAACGCGAAATTTGTTATGATACGCCGCCTTTATTGAACTGTTTGTCTATTTCGTATGCAACTTGCTGATTTTCACTACCATCTCCCTGAAGAATTGATTGCGCGTTACCCATTAGCGGGTCGCAGTGATTCCCGCCTCCTTTGTTTGTCTTCTGATGGCAATACAACCGATCGCCTCATGATTGATTTGCCAGAATTACTCAATGCAGGCGATTTATTGGTACTCAATGATACTCGCGTGATTAAAGCGCGCTTGCATGGTGTGCGTCCAAGTGGCGGCGCGGTGGAAGTTTTGGTGGAGCGCATCGTGGATACGCACACTGCCCTCGCCCATGTCCGTGCGAGTAATTCGCCGAAAGCAGGCGCAATTTTAAGTTTGGCGAGTGGTCAGATTAAAGCAACGGTTCAAGGTCGCCAAGAAAACCTCTATAAACTCACCTTTGATCAACCTGTTTTAGATGCGCTTGAGCAGTTTGGTGCGTTACCGATACCGCCGTATTTTAATCGCCCTGCCGATGAGTCCGATGAAACACGCTATCAAACCGTTTTTCATAATCCTGAAAAATCAGCGAGTGTGGCTGCGCCGACAGCAGGCTTGCACATTGATGAAGCATTACTGGCTCGACTGCATGCGCGCGGTGTAAAGACAGCGTTTGTGACACTGCATGTAGGCGCAGGCACTTTTCAACCTGTGCGTACGGAAAACATTAAAGAACACATCATGCACTCGGAATGGGGCGACGTTCCTGAAGCGACGGTGCAAGCTGTCAACGAAACCAAACAACACGGCGGCAAAGTGATTGCTGTTGGGACAACCGCAACGCGCGCATTAGAAAGTGCTGCACGTGCGCATCACGGCGTATTGCAGGCATGGTCAGGCGAGACGGATATTTTCATTTATCCAGGTTATCGTTTTGCGGTGATTGATCGCTTGATGACGAACTTTCACTTGCCTGAATCAACTTTGCTCATGCTCGTTTCTGCATTGGCTGGACGCGACCGTATGATGGCGGCGTACCAACATGCGATTGACCAGAAATATCGTTTTTTTAGTTATGGCGATGCCATGCTGATTGATCGCGTAGATTATTAATCTTCAACGACTCGTTCAATCTCACCAATTTTATTAATGATGGAATCCAAATTCATGACTGCTGAAGCCAACACATCCAACAGTTCATCAAAAGACGGTATATTTGAGAAAATCGCTCAAGATGGGCTTGCACGTCTTGGTCGTGTGACCTTGGCACATGGTGTCGTTGAAACACCTGCGTTTATGCCTGTCGGCACGTATGGCACGGTAAAAGGCATGTTGCCACGTGATATTGAAGACATTGGCGCGCATATCATTTTAGGCAATACTTTTCATTTGTATTTACGTCCAGGTCTGGAGGTGATTCAAGCGCATGGCGGACTGCACAAATTCATGAAATGGGACAAACCAATTCTGACCGATTCGGGTGGTTTTCAAGTCTTCAGTTTAGGCGCGAAAATCAAAGAAGAAGGCGTGACCTTTCGTTCGCCGATTGATGGTTCAAAAGTATTTCTATCTCCTGAAAAATCGATGGAAATTCAGAAAGTATTGAACTCTGACATTGTCATGATTTTTGATGAATGTACGCCTTATCCAGCGACGTACAGCGAAGCACGCATGTCTTTGCAATTATCCTTGCGCTGGGCGAAACGATGTAAGGTTGCACATGAAGGCAATCCAAATGCGTTATTTGGGATTGTGCAAGGCGGTATGTATCCAGAACTGAGAGAAGAATCGTTGGTTGGGCTGACGGATATTGGTTTTGATGGTTATGCGATTGGCGGCTTGTCGGTTGGCGAACCAAAAGAAGACATGATCAAGATTCTCGACTATCTACCGCGTCGCCTGCCTGCTGATAAACCACGCTATCTCATGGGTGTGGGAAAACCGGAAGACATCGTTGAGGCGGTACGTCGTGGCATTGATATGTTTGACTGCGTGATGCCGACGCGTAATGCGCGTAATGGACATTACTTTATTCATGAAGGCATCGTCCGTATTCGCAACAGCCAATATCGCCATGATATGCGTCCACTCGATGCCCATTGTGATTGTTATACTTGTCAGAATTTTACCCGCTCGTATCTGTATCATTTGGATAAAACAGGCGAAATGCTCGGCGCAATGCTCGGAACAATTCATAACTTGGCGTATTACCAAACGCTCATGCAAGGTTTACGCAGCGCGATTGAGCAAGGTCAGCTTGAGCAATTTGTTGCGGAGTTTTATGCGGCGAAAGGTTTGCCAGTGCCTGAGATGGCGGCGAGTTAAGCGGTTTCTATAATACAAAATAAAACCCGCATTTCGCGGGTTTTATTTTGTATTAAGCTAAAAGCTAAGTTTAGTGTTTAGCGTCCATTTTCATGGGCATCGCGTCCATCTTCATGGGCATCGCATCTTTTTTGCTCGGCATTGCGTCCATCTTCATGGGCATCGCATCTTTTTTCATGGGCATTTCTGAAGCAGCTTTCATTGCTGCAACACAAGTACCACCTTTGTGTTTTGGACCTTTACCGCCTTCCAGATGTGTACCTTTTGGACATGCATTTGCTGCACCCGCACTCATCGCAAAAACAATCGCAGTCGAAACAACTAATAGCTTTTTCATGTAAATCCATTCCTATGAAATTGAAAAGATTAAACCACATCACGTATCGCAATCACATGGTTAAGCTATGCTCACCTTATAAATCTGTCAATAACTTAGCTGTAATTCATATAAGTGCTTTGTGTACCTTCAATCAGCTACCTTCGCCGCATTAAACAACCAACGAAATACAAGCACCGCAGCAACCGCACCTACAATCTGCATGACAATAAAACCCAGCGAATCACACGGACGAATTCCTGCAAAAGTATCCGTCAATGTCCTCGCTAATGTCACAGCAGGGTTGGCAAATGATGTTGACGCAGTAAACCAGTAAGCGGCTGTAATATATGCAGCAACAGCCACTGGCGTCGACTCATGATGGTTTCGTGACGTTGAAATAATCACTGCAAGCAATCCAAAAGTAGCAACAAACTCACTCCACCACTGCGATCCGCCAGTTCTCACATGCTGAGATAGCTCGATAATAGGGACAGCAAACATTAAATGGGCAGCTAAAACCCCTAAAATCGCACCGATGATTTGGACAATCATATACAGCACTGCTTCCTTGAAACTAATGTGCTTTTCCATCGCCGCATATAAGCTCACGACAGGATTGAAGTGTGAGCCTGAAATCGGGGCAAAAACCAAAATCAACGCAAACAATCCTGCGCCTGTCGCCAATGAATTAGCCAGCAAGGCTAAACCAACTGAGCCACCTGATAGCTTCTCGCCCATAATGCCCGAACCAACGACGATGGCTAATAAAAATGCTGTGCCTAATAGTTCCGCAACCAAACGACGATTGAGTGGAATGTGATGCATTATTCAGCACTCTCACCGATACGATTCAATGCCTCAATCAACTCCTCTTGGTTCAAAGTTTCAATCGGTAAATCCACTAATTTTTGAATTTTGTGGCGAATCAAACCAAAGGTATGCGCAAATGCATGGCGTTTTTCTTCGTCTGTGCCACTCACATGTGAGGGATCTTCAAAACCCCAATGTACTTTAATTGGCGTTCCGCGCCAAAGTGGACACGACTCGCCTGCCGCGCTATCGCACACGGTAATCACGATATCCATTTTGGGTGATTCGGCTTGTGAAAACTCATCCCAGCTTTTGCTACGGACATTTTCCATCGGATAACCAATTGATTTCGCCTGTTCCGAGGCAAAAGGATTGACCT
>JACMMY010000168.1 GCA_014378805.1 Moraxellaceae bacterium | reverse complement strand
TATTATTGAGTACGGCTGGGCCATTTGCGCTGTATGGCGATGCAATTGTGGATGCTTGCGTCCGGTACCGTACTCATTATGTCGATATTACGGGTGAAACGCCGTGGGTAAAGGGACTAATCGAGCGTTACCACGATCGAGCGGCGGCTGATGGGACGCGGATTATTCCCTGTTGTGGCTTTGATTCGGTACCATCCGATCTAGGGGCCTATTTACTGGTGCGTTATTTGCAGCGGGAACTGGGCGAGGACGGAGAGCGGGTGCAAGCTTATTATCAAGCTGCTCAACATTCTTTGACAAGAGCACGTTTTGACGATGCGACAAAATCCTTAGAAGCGCTCGAAACTTATTACCCTGTTGGTGCATATACGGAACAAAGCCAACTGGATTTAATGTACGCACGTTATCGTAATAGCGACTTTCCTGGTGTGATTTCTGCAGCGGATCGTTTCATTAAACTCTATCCATCAAACTCACAAGTGGATTATGCCTATTACCTCCGTGGTGTGGCAAACATGGAGTCGGGTACGGACTCGCTGATTCGATACACTAACCTGAATCCAGCGCATCGTGATACGGGTTACTTACGTGCGGCGTTTGATGATTTCAGGGATCTGATCAGTAAATTCCCTCAAAGTGCTTATGCACCCGATGCGGCTCAGCGCATGCGTTACATTACCAATCAATTCGCTGAAGGTGAAATGAATGTTGCGCGCTATAACATTGAGCGTAAAGCCTATTTAGCAGCGGCAGAACGTGCGCGTTGGGTTGTTGAATATTACCAACAAACCCCTCAAGTTCCAGAAGCACTTGCAACGCTGGTGTATTGCTACCAAAAATTGGGACTCAAGGATCTAGCCACTCAGTATCTGAATTTACTGAAAGACAACTATCCAAATTTGGTGCACAACAATAGCGTGAATCTCGCAGAAGCACGTGGTGAAGCGTCTTGGGTCAATAAATTGACGCTCGGACTGATCGGACAACGCTCAGAGGTTCGCGTACCGACCACAGGTCAGGCTTATGAACCGACTGCTGCCGCACCTGAAAACAATGCATCAAAACCATCCACACTGAATAAAGCAGGTCAAACGCTGTCCAAAGCGGGACATAGCGTATCACGTTGGTTTGGTTCTTTGCTTTCAGGCATTAATCGTGGTGATGAGAATGATGGCAGCGCTTCAAAAGCGTCGTCACCATCGCAAATCTCATCTGCGTCTCCAGCAGCGCCAACAAAGCCTTAACTTGCAAGCAAGAAATGCACAACGCATGTTATTATCCTCCGTCAGCGATTTCCTGTTTTTAGGAATGCATTACAAAAATCGCATTTGACGGAGGCTGTTACATCCATGAGTATTCCACGTGCAGTGATCGACCAGATCTTAGATCGCACCGATTTGGTCGAACTCATCAACAGCCATGTTCCGCTGAAAAAAGCAGGCAAAAACTACACCGCCTGCTGTCCATTTCATCAAGAAAAATCACCTTCATTTTCTGTTTCTCGTGAGACAGGGAAATACCATTGCTTTGGTTGTAATGCTGGCGGCAACGCGATCAGTTTCATGATGGAATATGAACGTCGTGACTTCATGGACGTGTTAAAAGATTTAGCACAACGCGCGCGTATCGAACTGCCAGAACGCGACCCGAAAGCCATGCTTGAAGCAAAAATGCGTACTTCGTATACACGGCAAGCACCACCACCCACTCCAGCAAAACAGTCTAATCAAACCCAAACAAAAACAACACCTAATGATGGTTTCGCAGAGGCACCACAAGCTGATTTTTCGGGGATTGAGGATGATTCGTATTTCAATGGTTCCATGAATCAGGAAGACGACGGTTATGATTATGCCAATGATTTTGGCTATCAACCCGTTGAGCTCGATGAACCTAAAGAAGGCAGTTTGTATGACTTGGTCGAGCAAGTTGCACAGTTTTATGAACAGCAACTAACACAGAATGCACCTGCGCGTGACTACTTCACCAAACGCGGCGTCGATGAAAAGACTAGTCAATTTTGGCGTTTAGGCTACGCGCCCGATCATCCGCAACATCTATATAAACGCTTCCCTAATGATATCGAAGGTCTCAAAAAACTCGGACTCATTCGAACCTCAGAACAAGGCCGTGATTATATTCTGCTGCGTGATCGCGTGATATTCCCAATTCGTGATCCAAAAGGTCGTGTCGTTGGTTTCGGTGGTCGTGCGATGCGCGATGACATTAAACCAAAGTACATCAATTCACCAGAATCTGAGATTTTTTATAAAAACCAAATCCTCTATGGGATGTATGAAAGCCGTAAAGCACGCGCTGACGACTGGCTGATGGTTGAAGGCTACATGGACGTCATTGCCCTGCATCAAGCAGGTATGGCTGGTGCTGTCGCTGCACTCGGAACAGCAACCAACGTTGATCATTTACAGACTTTATTTAAGCAAAACCCACGCGTCACACTCGCGTTTGATGGTGATAATGCAGGTCAACGTGCTGCATGGCGAACGATGGAGTTGTCATTACCGATTCTCACCGATGGTCGTGAGCTTCGATTTTTAGTATTGCCTGCAGACCATGATCCAGATTCTTTGGTTCGGATTGAAGGTGCAGTGGGTTTAAAGAAGCGCATTGATAATGCCCCGCCTTTGTCTGATTTTCTTTATGAGACCTTAGCTGCTCAACAAAACCTTTCACAACCTGAAGGCAAAAGTCGCCTGATGCGCGATGCTCAGCAGATGATCGACTTATTGCCTGAGGGCAGTTATCGCCGTCTGTTATCACAGTCTTTGCGTGAACGTTTGGGATTAGGCTGGAAAGGCAAAACGGCACAAGTCGTACAACACACGCTTAACTTCGAACAACACTCACTCGAAGATCAGGCGTTGTTGCTACTGTTGCATTATCCAATGCAGGCTGAAGCCCTAGAAGAATTACATGAGTTGGCTGATGAAACACAACCGTTAGGTCGCGCGCTCAAACTCATTGCCCAATATCGTGCAGACCTACCTGACGATGCCGAGCAAGCACTCTATTTTTTGCTCGGGGCTTGGCCCGATGACCGTGAGCGGTTGTGGTTATGTCAGCTCTTAGATCGAGTCAATATTCAAAGCTTAAATGCGGAACCTGTGCATTTGGAAGGGCTCTGTCAGGAGCTTGCTTTGCAACTCTGTGAACAATTTTTAAACCAACACTTACAAACTTCAACCTCACTGATTGAGCGACAAAAAATAAAAGATCAACTGACTGCCTTGCGTCGTAAAAGGACCTTCCGTGAACGACCGATGGATGTAGGCAGTTAATTAACCTCGATTGCCCACCGATATTACGGTTTCACTATTACTGCGAAGTAATAGTGTCTTCCCATTTTTTCGGATAAGCGTATCCTTGCTATGCGAATTCATTTGCATAAAAGATCCACCTGTATCCAATGAATAATTGATGTCCACTGTGGCTGTTTTTTTATCGGGTGACAATTTAAAGTTGTTGACCTTATAGTTGTATTTTAGATTCAGCAGTCCGCCAAACTTTTTATCCAACTCATCATACTTTGCAAACAAGTCGCGAGTAGTGCTGCAAGTTTGCGTTTTGTCGAACTGATGTTCTCTACTCGCCTCCTCCCCAAGCGATGCAGAATCAGTTCCCTGATAGTCATCTGCAAGTAATTTGCACAATCCTTCTGGCTCTCGCGCAACAATGACTTCCCCCACCTGAGTGTAATAAGCAAGCACTTTATCTTCTGAAAGCTTTGTTCTCGCCGTCCAATACCACCATGCACAGCCAAGAATTACCGCAATAATTAATATCTTTTTTATCATGATTTTCAACATCCTAATTTCCATAAATTATGTCGCCGATTACCCAACAGTACAATACAAATAAATTGATTATGACCTCCTCAACAATCAAGACTCAGAAACAGCTTGAAAATCATACAAACCGTCACCATCTATCTTTCATGCAAGGACTTAAAACCGACCACCTCCATGTGATATACTCGCCGATTGGTTATTTGAACCAACATGCGCGCATCAAATTGCGAACTGGCTGCATGATAAAAAGCCCAAACAGATCCTCTAAATTGAAACAATTGAAAGCGGTATATTTGGAGTAACTCATATATGAGACTCTGATTTAATAGCTCCTTTTACAGCTGCTTTTGTAAAATGAAGTGACACCGTAAAGCGCATGATTGACATCGTGCAACCCGAATTTGATATCAGTGAGAGCCGAAAAAAGATGAGTGATTCACAAACTTCTACATCGCAAATTGTCGCGCTCATCGCCAAAGGTAAAGAGCAAGGTTACCTTACCAACGCCGAAGTTAACGACGCCCTGCCTGAATCGATTACCGAAAGCGAGCAAATCGAAGATATTATTCAAATGTTGACCGATGTCGGTATTCCTGTGCATGAGCGTGCACCTGAAACCGACGAACTCATGTTAGAAAGTACACCTGAAGCTGGCGACGACGAAGTAGCCGCAGAAGAAGCTGCGGCAGTACTAGCGGCAGTTGAAACCGAACCCGGTCGCACCACTGACCCAGTCCGTATGTATATGCGCGAAATGGGTACTGTTGATTTGCTGACGCGTGAAGGCGAAATTAGCATTGCGAAACGGATCGAAGATGGTATTCGTGACATCCTGCATGCCATGGCGTATTGGCCTGGTGCTGTAGAACTCGTCCTCAAGGAATACAATGAAGCGGTCAATGGCGAACGTCGTTTATCCGACATTCTTTCTGGTTACCTCGATCCAGAAAGCGACGAAATTCCCGAAGTTATTGAAGTTGCTGAAGACGAAGTAATCATCCCAGAATTGGCGGGTGCGGAACCTGCAGCTGCAAAATCTGATGATGAGGATGATAGCGCGGATGAGGAAGAAGCTGAATCGGGACCCGATCCAGAAATCGCACGTATCCGCTTTACTGAATTGACTGAGCGTCATGCTGCACTCCAAGAAGCGCTTCAATTTGGTCGTCATTCAGAACAAGCTAAACTTGCGCTTCAAGAAATGGCAACGGTGTTCATGATGTT
>JACMMY010000167.1 GCA_014378805.1 Moraxellaceae bacterium | reverse complement strand
TATCAATCAATTTTCCGTTGCGAAATCATCTTAAGTGTATCGAAACTTTTCGGGATCACTAACCTAAAAATATTGATCAAAATCATCGATAAACCGTTACAAACTGTTACATAAGGAGTATTCACATCAAGAAACTTGAAATATTTCAAAAAAACCTTGCTTTCATGGTTGCTAAAGCTTGTCTAACAGTTTAGTTCACGTTAGAATAATTGCCTTCGTCTATCTACATCGTTATTTGTCTGTAGACCAAACTAATTATTGAACCCTTTGTTGGGTAATGAACCTAAGTTCGAGGATGTTACATGCCACAAGTTAAGCTTAAAGAAGGCGAACCAGTTGACGTCGCTATCCGCCGTTTCAAACGCTCATGCGAAAAAGCAGGCGTATTGGCTGACGTGCGTAAACGCGAGTTCTACGAAAAGCCAACTCAAGAGCGTAAACGTAAGAAAGCAGCTGCCGTAAAACGCCATGCTAAAAAACTATCACGTGAATCAGTACGTACTACTCGTCTGTACTAATTCATAATGAGATTTGCGATATTTAGGTTTTTAAGTATCGCAGGGTCTTAGATATGTTTAAAAAAGCCAAAGCCGAGCTTCATGTCTCGGCTTTATGCGTTTTGTGTTCAAGATTTATTCGTTATATTTCATATTAGTATTTTCAAATAAAAAGGAATTCACGCCATGTCCGAACTTAAACTTCGTCTGACCGAATCTGTTAAAACTGCAATGCGTGAACGCCTCTCCGATCGTCTGTCTGTACTTCGTGGCGTGCAAGCGGCGATTAAACAAATTGAGATCGACACGCGCGAAGAGTTGGATGATGCGCGAGTTCTTGCGCTACTTGAAAAACAAATGAAACAACGCAAAGAATCAATTAGCGCTTACACCGCAGCGAATCGTGAAGATCTAGCTCAAAAAGAACAGTTCGAACTTGAAGTGATTAGCGAGTTTTTGCCGACTGCGATGACTGATGATGAACTAAATACTTTGATTCAAAATGAAATCACTACTCAAGGCGCAACGAGCATCCGTGATATGGGTAAAGTCATGAATGCTCTTCGTCCGCTGATTGCAGGTCGTGCAGATGCAGGTGATGTATCCGCACGGATTAAAGCAAAATTGACGGCATAAGAGTTACACACTCATGACCACTGAATCTATTGTACCTATTATCATTGATACAAGTGGTCTGCACTGCCCGATGCCTTTGCTTAAACTTAAAATGGCTTTGCGTAATCACAATGGAACGCCTATTCGTTTAATCTCAACAGATCCGATGAGTCAGCAGGATATTAAAAGGTATTGTGAAATAATTGGTCTAGTTTGCAAACAAGAACAAATTAACAACTCACAAAACTCAATATTTATATTCAACATAATCGTAGATTCAAACAATAAACTGGAAATTTAACTTCTATTAAAAAATTAAAAATGATCTAAAAAAATTAACTGTATGAAGAGCCTTTAAAAACCTCATATCGATTACGGCCATTAGCTTTTGCCTTATATAATGCGATATCCGCTTGCTGGATTAATTGAACAGCTGACATTTCTGCAGAAGGGATACACACCGAAATACCCATGCTAAACGTGACTCGACCACATTCAACTGTCGGATAAATAATATTAGCATCAGCAAGATCAGAGTATAATTTTTGCGCTTGAATTTCTACAGACATGATATCCATATTCGAGTAAAGCAAAATAAACTCCTCGCCACCATAACGCGCCGAGAACTCCCCTCGCCGATGAGTAACATTGCTAATTAAACTCGCCACTTTACGTAAGCAATCGTCTCCTGCGAGGTGTCCCATCGTATCGTTAAAAGCCTTAAAGTAATCAATATCAATCATCATCACTACCAATGAATATTGATTATGCAGTGCGCGATGCCATTCATGAAGAATGATTTCATCGAGATAACGCCTATTTGCTAGGCCTGTTAATGCATCTCGATTGGATAATTCATCGAGCTTAGAAACCATCGCTTCACTTGCCTCGAGCATATTTTTGCTTTGCTTTACATTTAAATGTAAAAGATATGACTGTAGAAAGTTCACACGAGTCTGCCTATCAATACCGTAGGCTAAAAATAAAGCTAAAATGCTTGCAATACCAAAAGTGCCATTAAATATGGCCCACTTAACGTCTGCACCGAAAATATAAGTCAATGAAACACCAAGAATTCCACCAGTTATTCCAGTGAATACAGCAATTTGAATGCGTAAACCTATAAAACAATAAATAAAAAGGACAATATAGGTCAGTGCTGTGTATGATAAAGTTGTGCCATCTCCAAGTGGGATCGAGTTATTGACAAATACTGAGGTCGCTATTGCAATAATACCGCCAATACTGGCGTACCCATCGAACCAGCGTTCGAATGCAGATAACCAAACTAGTCCCCAAAAAAATGAAACAACAAAGAAGGCACTTACATCATAGAGAATCCAATCATAGACACTGTCAGCAGGGATTAGTTTTAAAATCAGTGCACCAATAAATATAAACAATAATGACGATAACGTCCCATTGAAACGTAAGGTCTTAATGGCTGATCGACGATATTGATTACGATATTCTTGCTCTAAGGCATCATTATTAAAATAAAATAACCATGCCTTGTTTACTAAAATACTACTGATTTGTGATTCTGATAACTCATGCCTAACTTCATCACCACCACATTTAGAATACTCATATGAGGGCGGCAATGTGTTGTTGTTATGAGCAATTTGGACATCCTTATCCATCGCTAACCTCTCTTCAAGGAGATTATTCACTCTGTTAGTGAAGTAAATACTCTCTACACAAGATTTTTTCAACAAGCGGCACGTTTAAATTATATTACCCTATCTCCCTTAATTAAATAAGTAGCTCTTATTTAATTAATCAAACCATCTTCACCACCAACATCGTCCCATCAATCGCTACAACCTTTACCGTTGTTCCAATCGCAATTGACTGACCATCTTTCGACCTCGCCAACCAATAACTATCTCCAACCCGAATTTGCGCTTGTGGTTCTAATGCCGCCGACAACACCAACTCAAGACCCATTAAATGATGCTGAATTTCAGAAATAATAGGCTTTTCAGATAGTTTTTGACGCTTGCGCCATCTCGCCCACAAGACCAAAAATATTGCCGACAAAATCGCAAAGACGATGCCCTGTACCTCCATGGACAACACACCACTGACAGCAACAGTGATTAACGCTGCAACACACAAACAGAGACAAAACAAAATCCCTGTCATGAGTTCAGCGATCAACATAATCGCCGCAACACTCAACCAAAATAACCAAGCAATCATGGTTAAACCCTAAGATGATTGTGGAGGAGTAAAGCGTGATGGACGGCTAGTATTTGGCGTTGGTGAAGGATTACCACGTTCCGCCATTAATTCAGCCACACCACCAACCGCACCAACTAGAGCGGAAGCATCCAGCGGCATAAAGATGACCTTGCTGTTTGCACTTGTCGCCATATCTTTGAGTGAATCCACATACTTCTGAGCAATAAAGTAATTCAATGCCTGAACATTACCATTGCTCAACGCCTCACTGACTTTCTGTGTTGCATTCGCTTCGGCTTCTGCCAAACGCTCGCGCGCCTCTGCTTGTAAGAATGCAGCTTGTCGTTCACCCTCTGCTTTCAGAATTTGCGCCTGCTTCTCGCCTTCCGCCGTCAAAATTTCTGCATTACGGCGACCTTCGGCCTCAAGCACGTATGCGCGCTTGGTACGTTCCGCCTTCATCTGTGAAGCCATTGCATTGACCAAATCAGCAGGTGGATTGATGTCTTTAATCTCAATCCGCGTCATTTTGACACCCCATGGCGAAGTTGCATGATCGATCGAAGCGAGCAGTTGACCATTAATTTGATCACGTTGCGACAACATTGCATCAAGTTCCATCGAACCAATGACAGTACGAATATTGGTCATTACCAAGTTATTCAAAGCAATTGGCAGATTACTCACTTCATAAGAGGCTTTATATGCATCCATAATCTGATAAAAACATACAGCATCAATGGTGACACCCGCGTTATCACGTGAAATGACTTGTTGCGGCGGTACGTTTAGCACCTGCTCCATGACGTTTACACGCTGGCCCACTTTCTCAATAAATGGGGTGATAAATGCTAAGCCAGGATCAAGTGTACGGCTGAATTTACCGAAACGCTCAATCGTGTACTGAAAACCTTGTGGCACTATTTTGATGGATTGAAGGCCAATAAAGACCACCAAAACCACGAGTACAATTAAAAAACTTCCAAACATGTCAATATTTCCCTAATTCAATCTATATGTTAATTTTAATTCTACTAAATATTAGATCATTTCAATGAGGCAATGCGACACATGATGTCATTGGATTTCGAATTCCAAAAAACATCGAAAATCAATAACCCGTTCGACTTGCCAGCATTGCATCTTTCATTTGCTTAATCGCCGTTTCTAAACCGACAAAAACACTGTCTGCAATTAATGCATGACCAATATTTAACTCATGAATTCCATAAATTCGAGCAATCGGAGCGACGTTCGCTAAATTCAAACCATGACCGGCGTTCACAATCAAACCAAGATCGAGCGCGTATGCGGTGACATCAGTGATGCGTTCCAATTCTAATAATTGATGTTCACCAGTCGCCTCTGCATAGGCGCCAGTATGCAACTCAACTACGTGTGCACCACATGCTATCGCAGCATTAATCTGATGAACATTAGGATCGATAAACAAAGATACCTGACAACCAGCTTTGGTTAGCTTTTCGACTGCTTGTTGAATTACTGTCTGATTCTTGATCACATCAAGACCACCTTCTGTGGTCAGTTCTTGACGTTTTTCAGGCACGAGACACACACACTGTGGCTTAATTTCACATGCGAAATCAATCATAAAATCTGTGACCGCAATCTCAAGATTCATGCGCGTTTTTAGTAATGGACGCATACGCCTCACATCATCATCTTGAATATGTCTACGATCTTCGCGCAAATGTAAGGTTATACCATCCGCACCCGCACGTTCAGACAACAGTGCTGCTGCGACTGGATCTGGATATGTCGTGCCGCGCGCTTGGCGTAATGTCGCTACATGGTCAATATTGACCCCAAGTAAAAGTGGCATAAACCTACTCCCTCATAAAACCCAATAAAACAATCAATAGAATAACAATAATAAAATCATTTATGAAAAATTTTACGACTATTAAGTTACATCAAATGTCGTAAAACTCAAGGTGATATAAATCATATCATCTTGATTAGAATTGATTGATTATAAGAATAAAATAAAAAAGGTTAATCAGAAATTTTGGGTTTGCTGGCGATCCAGAGTGACCTACTCTTTAAAGGTTGATCGCCCAATTGTGCTGCAAGCGCATTGCGTAAAACACGCGTTAACATTGCAAGGCATTCTGAATTTGATGAGTGTATAGATAAAGAGTCGGCTGATAATATTTCAAAATCTTTTACTGCCAGTAATGATGCGCCCGTTTCACCGAATGAATTTAATGAAAAACCTTCACCGCGCTGAAAACGATACAATGCATTGGGTACAATCGGTTGACCTAACCAATCGGATTGAAAATCAATTTCATAGCCAAGTTGCGCAAGCAAAACCAATTCAAAACGTCGTAATGTAGCAATGAGTGGCTGATGTTCTGCCAGAGCTTGTAATGCTGTTGCATAGGCACTGACAACCTCTGGCAAAGGTTCTTGATGTGGTAATAACCGCACTAAAAGTTCATTGAGATAAAACCCAGCAAACAGTGTATCACCAGTTAAGGTAATGGCACTGCCCACGGATTCAGCTTTTGCAAAACTTTTTAGACCCGATTTACCTGTCGCAAAAAGTAAAGTCGGTTGATACAGAGTAGAAATACTTTGTCTAGCAACTCCGTCAACTCGACCCGCTTCAAATGACAAGAAATTAACCAGCTTGCTGTTCTCGCGATAAGCACGCTGGTGTAACACATAGCCATGTAGCGGTTCGTTGCGCATCACAAGTTCCGTCCGACAACTTCAATTCAACAATTATTAGGAAAGAAAATAAAACTAATCAAAAATTAGTCTTTCTTGTCTTCTTCTTTCTTTTTGTCGGCTTTTTTGTCATCACCATCAGGCGTCAACAAATCGACCGTACCACCAACGACTGCAACAGTACCCTTCACCGTATACTTAGTCACGTCGTAAGCAAGTCCTAGCGGTACGGTCACAATATCGGTAATACATCCCGTTAATAAGAGGCTTGAGAAAATCACTGCTGCTAACGAAGTTTTTTTAGCAAACGAAATCATACTTACTCTCTAGCTCAATCATCAATTAATTCGAAAATTACTTAAACTTGAATCGTTTAAATATCGCCATAGCCCAAACTTTTGAGTGCACGCTCATCATCAGACCAACCACCCTTCACTTTTACCCATAGGGTGAGCATGATTTTTTGTTCCAATAATTTTTCCATATCTTGACGCGCTTCAACGCCAATTTGCTTAAGCCTCGATCCTTTATCACCAATCACAATGGCTTTTTGCCCTTGGCGCTCAACTAAAATCGTCGCATCAATAAACGTACACGCCGCTTTAATCTGACCATTGGCTTTCACTGCTTGCGGTTCTTGTTTAAAACTCTCGATTTGTACAGTCAGATCATAGGGAATTTCTTCACCAAGCTGGCGCATGATTTTTTCACGAATGATCTCGGACACCAAGAAACGCGATGAACGATCCGTAATTTGATCCATGCCATAAAGCGGAGGAGAAAATGGCAAATGCTGCGCAATCACATCATGCAAACGATCCAAATTTGAACCACGTAACGCAGAGACGGGGACAATGTCACTAAACTTCATACGCGTCGATAAACGCTCAATATGTGGAAGCAAAGTGTTTTTATTATCCAAAGTGTCCGATTTATTGATCACCAGTACGACTGGCATTTCTGCATGAACTAATTTATCTAAAACCAGCTCATCATCTGGAACCCATTTTAGCGCATCAACAACAAATAACACTAAATTCACATCACGCAGTGCCGATGTCGCTGCTTTGTTCATCATACGATTAATCGCACGCACTTCTTTTTTGTGCATCCCTGGTGTATCAACATAAACCGCCTGCACATTATCACGCGTATCAATACCAACGATCTTATGGCGTGTTGTTTGCGGCTTACGTGAAGTAATCGATAACTTTTGACCCAACAAATGGTTCATCAATGTCGATTTACCGACATTCGGACGACCGACAATCGCGACAAAACCCGCACGAAAATCAGCAGGAACAGCAGGCGAATCTTTAAAAAATTGGTTTATTAAATCATTGCCAACAC
>JACMMY010000166.1 GCA_014378805.1 Moraxellaceae bacterium | reverse complement strand
GGAGCGTATTCGCATCACGCCGGAAGGTGGGACTGCGGATGACATGAAGCGCATTGCCCGCACGCTGACCAGGAACGGATGCCAGGTCATGACGATGACGTATCACAGCCCGTCGATTGTGGCGGGGCATACGCCGTATGTGAGGACGGCGGCGGAGCTTGAAGGGTTCCTGGGGGCGATTGAGGCGTTTTGCGGGTATTTTAGGGATGAGTTGGGTGGAGTGTTCATGGGGATTAATTCGCTGCGAACAAGCATGCATCGAACGTAGCTTTGCAACAACTGCGTACTTCGTCGAGCAGCGCTCGCTGTCGCCTTTGAGGCTGCCAGACTAATTACGGTTATTTTCCTCATCTCGCGCAGCACGCCCGCGTAAAGTAAGCAAATGGATATGCTCTATTAGCAATTTGCGCACATTAATTTATTGGATGAATTTGCCACAACACCGGCGAGCCATAAAAATTTTCTCTAAAATCACTTCGTAAATGATTGCTCTCTATAAAGCACAATGAATCCACTTAGCCCAATACCGGCAATCGCTTCAATCTTAACTGCTGTCGTGACCGCCTTTTTTTTGTCGAGACGGTTTGGAGGCCCTAACGAACAAGACCGATTTGCTTCAATTGATGGTCTGCGGGGATATCTCGCATTTTTCGTGTTTCTCCATCATTCGAGTCTCTGGTATTTTTTTCTCCACACAGGAAAATGGGAGCTTCCTACTTCGAATCTTTACAGACATTTTGGCCAAAGCAGCGTCGCGCTGTTTTTCATGATCACTGGATTTTTATTTTTTTCGAAGCTCATTAACAGCCGCACGCGAAAGATCGACTGGTTGCAACTATTTGTCTCACGCTTCATGCGCCTAGTCCCTCTTTATCTCGCCGCAATGATAATGCTCTTCATAATAATCGCAATCGCATCTCAAGGCACCCTATCAGAACCACCAATAGCGTTGATCAAGAACTGCATCAAGTGGCTAATCTTTACCGTCCCTGGCGCTCCTGAGATAAACAGAATCGGGCAGACTTGGCAAATTGTCGCTGGTGTTACTTGGTCTCTTCCTTATGAATGGTTTTTCTATTTTTCGCTTCCATTGCTCGCCATTGTGATGGGTCGCTCCGTGCCAGTCGGTGCCATCACCATAGCGTTGGTAGGTCTGATTAGCATGTTACTTTGGCCAAAGGACCTTGATATGTTTTGGTCTTTCGCCGGCGGGGTCGTCGCTGCCTATTTCGTGCGTATAGAAAAGTTGCGTCAATTTTCATCCACACCAATGGCTTCACTTCTAGTTGTAGGAATTCTTACCCTAGTAGTTTTATGTTTTGAACGTGCTTACATGGCTGCGCCGCTCATTCTCTTGACATTAGCTTTCATATTGATCGCATCTAGTACAAACCTATTTGGTATTCTTACGTGGAAACCATCGCTGTTTCTTGGCGAACAGGCGTATAGCCTTTATCTTCTTCATGGGGTTGTTCTTTATGTAACGATGAACTACGTCATTGGCCTTGACACAGCGCGAACGATTTCGCCGATTATTTATTGGTCCATCGTAGTTGCACTAACGCCTATATTAATATTTTTGTGTTATCTAACGTGCCGGTATATAGAGATTCCCGGCATGAATCGCACAAAATATATTACTGCATGGGTGAGGAAAATTTATATAGGGGCGAAATCGCAAATTTTTCAACTCCCTAGTTAATTTTTTTCCTAAATCTCTTCCCAACTTAGCGTAAAAATTACCGACAAATAATGTCGAAAAAATAACACAAAAAGCGAGGAGCAGAATGCTAAATGAAAGAGGATTACCGTCAGTAACTCTTATAATTCCGACTTTTAATCGGGCGGATTTGATTTCTGAAACTTTAAAGTATGCATTTTCACAAACTGTTCGATTCTCGGAAATTATTGTTATCGATGATGGATCGACTGATGATACAGCCGCGATTTTAAAGCAATATGGGGCAGAGTTGCGAGTTATTCGGACCACGAACCAAGGTGTGCAAGCAGCGCGTAATAGGGGGGTGCGAGAGGCGACAACTGAGTATGTGGTGTTTTGTGATTCTGACGATTTATTACTCTCAAATTACGTCGAGGTAATTTTTGATTGGCTTGCACGGCATAAGGCTTGTAATAGCATATATATAAATTTCAATAAATTCAATTTTGAAAAATCCGAGCCGGACCATTTTACCCAAGCGCCCAGAGAATTTTTTGAAGGCGCGATTCTGAATGAGCAGTTCGTAAGCGATATTCCTGATTTGTATGCTCGCCATTTAGTTACATGCGCGCTATATTTAACCGGACTTGCAATTACCAAGGATCTCTACGAGAAAATTGGCGGTTTCGACGAGTCATTCAAAGGCGTTGGTGCAGAAGATTCTGAATTCACCCTAAGAGTTATTTCCTCTGGAAATACGGCGCTATGCAGATTGCCACTTGCAAAAATTAGACGCCATTCAGGCAATGATTCTGGTGATTCATTAAGAATGACAGTTGGATCGGTTAAGATTCTTGAGTACATATTAAACCACCATGAACGCGCTCGGGCCTACAGATTAGTTATCAGATCTGAAATTGATCGACTCAGACGCGATGCAGCAATAGTTGCTTTTTCGAAAAAAGATTTCGAGACAACTAAAACTATGCTGAGTCATGACTTTGCAGACCCGCTCAGTGTAAAGTTCATACTGAAAAAGATAATCATACATCTGCCGAATCGGCTCCGCGACATTGCATGGCGGCTCACCCAAACCAGCAAAGATTAAGCTGCGAAATTTACACTGACTGGAAATACAATTTAGCTTGATAATGGTTCCATAATAAATTCTACGAATTGCGAAATTCTGAAATTTCGAGTGAAAAAATGTAAGTCGATTTTTGGGTCATGAAATTTCAGATAAGATATATCTTATTTTTAATTGTCTTGTCCTCAACAAGCTCGGTATAGCCAAACGTTCCGACTCTGACCCCGACTGCAACTCCGAATCGATCATTGAGATTTTTCTAGAGTATTTAGAGGCACAATCAGTCATATTGGTGTTCAATGATAGATTATTCCTCAACAGCTGCAGCTTCACTCGTAAAAAATAGTCGGAGGTTAACATGAAATCAGAAATGAACTCAACACCACTTCTCTCAGTATGTATCTGTACATGGAACCGATCCCAGTCGCTATCAAGAACGTTAAACAGCTTAGTAAAGGCTGCTGTGCAATTCGACTGCAAATGGGAGCTAATTGTTGTTAATAACAATTCGACCGACGATACGGATAAAGTGGTTCAGTCATTTGAAGATAGACTACCTATAAAAGTTATACACGAAAAAAATTCCGGGTTGGCCAATGCAAGAAATGCTGCAGTTGATGCAGCTACTGGCGAATATATTGTCTGGACAGATGATGACGTTGTCGTTGGAGTGCAGTGGCTAAATGCTTACGCAAATGGTTTTCGAGACCACCCGGAGATTGCATTATTCGGCGGGCCGATTAAAGCAATGTTTGATGGCGTAATGCCTAAATGGCTTGCGGACGGATGGTCATCAGCTCATCTCCCCTTCTGTGAAAACGATTTAGGTAATCGAGAGTTTGCATTAAGTGCAAATCCCGTAATGTTGCCATACGGCGCGAATTTTGCAGTTCGGCGCCTAGAGCAATTGCGTGTGCAGTACAACCCAGAACTCGGAGCGGGACCTAACAACAGGTATCATGGGGAAGAAACCACGGTAATGGTCGAGCTCCTGGAATCGGGTAGTAAAGGAATTTGGCTTCCGACTGCGGTTGTCGAACATATGAATGGGTCAGATCGTATGAACCTAGCGTATATAAAAAAATATTATATAAAGTCTGGGCAAACTCAGATTCGGTTAGAGCCAAAACACGAGGGACTTTACGTGCACCGTCGCCCAACGTGGCTCTGGCGGATGATATTGGAAACCTACTGTTCTTACTTGTGGTCTCGGTTGCGCAAGAGCCCCGCCGTCTGGCTCAAGATTTACGTAAAACATGCAATCGCATTAGGAAAATTTTACGAGCTTGGAAAAACCTGCGCTCAGCCCGAAACTAAAAATAAATGAAGGCTGGTAGCGCACACTTCCTGGGTGACAATTGAATAACTCACAGGATAAATATTCGCTGCAACAGCGTGGAATCCATGGCGAGGTAAATTATATTGCGCGAAACGTCGATTCGCTGTCATTAATCACGCACCATTCGATGCCACCGTGGAGGTCCGGCGCAGGTTCGTTCCACGGCCCTGCACCGAGGCCCCACTGCAAATCCGTGCTGGCCCTCCAGCTTTGATACGACCTCCATCATGAAATCCACGAATGCCGCTTTGTGGCCATCACGCGTTGCAGTTCGTAGACAGCATTGCCAAACAAATGCCTCACCCACGCCCATCACTTCTTCAACGCGTCGAGCACCGTCTGCGCGCCCGT
>JACMMY010000165.1 GCA_014378805.1 Moraxellaceae bacterium | reverse complement strand
TTGATAAAAAAAACAAAAAACGAGAACCAAACTAAATAAAATAATGATATTACGCAATAACATAACCATCCATTTCTTTTAATTGAGTGTTTATCATGTCGTTAATTAACGTGATACCAGATCATTATCACCACGCGCTAAAGCATCCCTGACAGGCTTAAACGAACGTCGATGATCATCAATTGCGCCATGTTGCATCAATGCCGCAACATGCGCCGCCGTCGGATAGCCTTTATGCTTCGCAAAACCATATTGGGGATGTATCGCATCTAACGCCTCAAGCTGACGATCGCGCGTCACCTTCGCTAAAATACTCGCTGCACCAATACTCACTTCCAACGCATCACCGCCAACAATCGCTTGGCACGGTACACTCGCATCAGGACAACGATTTCCATCAATCAACGCCAGACGCGGCACAACAGGCAAACCATGAATGGCTCGGCGCATCGCAAGCATCGTCGCATGCAGAATATTCAACTCATCAATCTCTGCTGGCGTCGCTTCAGCAATGCAATACGCCGCAGCATTCTCCACGATCAAATCAAACAGACGATGACGCTGTTTCTCAGTTAATTTCTTAGAATCATTGATGCCTTCAATCGGACGTTCAGGATCTAAAATCACCGCTGCGGCAACCACTGAACCCACCAAAGGCCCACGTCCCGCTTCATCTACACCTGCGACGCAAACCAGATGCGGCACAATGATCGCTTGCTTTGAGCGCACCAAAATCCCCTGATGTTGCTGACTTTCCAATCCTTGGCTAAACAGTGGCATCAAGATTTCCTTTTTCTAATAATGACAACACCGCTGCTGCTGCCGAACTGACATTTTCACTCTGCAGACGAGTATGAATGCTACACAGTTCATCATGCTGGGTTTTCCAAGCGCCTGAGCTAAAGGTTTGATCCGCGAGTAATGGCGTCATTTCAGTCACCACATTGTCTACGGTCGCTCTTGATTGTATTAACTCTGGGGAAACCATATGACCTGCGAGAATGTTAGGTAATGAGAGATACGGAATCTTAATCATCCAACGCACAAACAAATACGTCAACCAATGCACACGCCCAACGACAACCATCGGACGACCGAGTAATAAAGCTTCAAGCGCAGCCGTACCTGACGCCAACATCACAACGTCACTTGCAGCCATGACTCGTCTTCCTGTACTCCCCGCAAGTGCTCCAGTTTCCTCTGGCTCAAGTACCTCAATCGCTTGTTGCACAGAAGGCGATTGTGCAGCAACAAGCGCTTTGATTTGTGCAAGTCGCGCACCGTTTGCCGCTGGAATCATGAAATGTAAATTTGGAAATTGCTTCAATAATCGTGCAGCACTTTCTAATAACGTACTACCAACTTGTGCCACTTCACTTGATCGACTTCCGGGCAAAATACCCACTGTAGTTTGATTCAGGTCAATTCCAAGCTCACGTTTTCCATCAGCAACTTGATGATTCAGTGGCAAAGTGCGTGCAAGTGGATGACCCACAAAGATGGCATTTACATCATGTTTCGTATAAAAATCGACTTCAAAAGGCAGGATGCATAACACCATATCAACCGCAGCACGAATCCCAACTACGCGCCCTTGTCGCCAAGCCCACACGGAAGGACTGACGTACTGAACGGTTTTGATTTGTTTTTCTTTCAGCTGTTTGGAAACCCGCAAATTAAAATCTGGCGCATCCACACCGATAAATAAATCAATTTTTTCTTGTCCGAATGTCTCAATCAAACCATCACGGATTTTGAATAATTCAGGCAAACGACCCAATACTTCAAACAAACCGAACAGCGATAAGCGCTCAAGCGGATACAAGCTGGTCAGCCCTTCGGCTTGCATTTGTGGGCCGCCAATACCAATGAACTTCACGTTAGGATGTATTTTTTTTATTTCACGAATGAGATCAGCACCCAAGGTATCGCCCGATAACTCACCCGCAACCATTCCAATTGTCAGCGTCTTAGCCGTATCTATCATGCCGCGTGATCCAACTTATATTTAGCGCTTAGTTTACCATCGACGCATATGCCCACAACATTTTGCAGCAGATTAATCTCGAAAACCTGATTGGCTCTATGTCGGTACTTCCATATATTTTTTATTCATAAGCTATCCATTTTTAATCAATTGTAAAGCAAAGCGAACACGCCTATCCTTTTGCAATATTTCCGCTAAAGTTATCAGTAAAACTTATATGACTACAGATTATTACTTCATCCTTGCTGGACTCCTTGTTGGTTTTTGCGTTGGCGTCACTGGTGTAGGCGGTGGCTCTCTCATGACGCCGATTCTCATCAGTGTCATGGGCATTCCACCTCAAGTCGCAATCGGTACAGACTTGTTATACGCATCGATTTCCAAGTTCTGCGGCTCGCTCGTGCATGCCAGAAAACTCAATATCGTTTGGCCTATCGTGATCTTTCTATCGATCGGTAGTATTCCTGCGTCACTGGGAACAACTTGGGCGCTCCATCATTTTTTCAGTTCAGCCAATGAATACAAAAAACTACTCACGATGGTACTCGGCTTTATGCTGGTCCTGACGGGCATTTCAATTCTGTTCCGTGCGCAGATTGAGCAATTCTTTGCTAAACGTCGTGGAATGACACCAGAAGCACGCCATCACTTACATGAGGCTGACAGCGTCGAAGCTCAAGCTATTCAAGCAAAAGCACTTTTGAAGAACAAAGGCTTGGTTGTGTTCATGGGTGTAGTTTTGGGCGTTTTTGTTACCCTGTCTTCAGTGGGAGCTGGTGCGTTTGGCATCATGGCATTGGTGCTTTTGTTTCCAAACTTACCGATGATTCGCATTATTGGCTCAGACGTTGTTCACGCAGTTCTGTTGACATTGGTTGCAGGCCTAGGGCATTTATTGACGGGTAATGTTGATTTTCATATGTTGACCTTTTTGCTAATTGGGGCAATCCCAGCCATTATTGTCGGCACATTGGTCAGCTCAAAACTGCCTGAACATCAAATTCGTCGCGTGTTAGGTGTCACTCTCCTGTTGCTGGGCATTAACTTTGTAGTCAACCCTGTGAAAGCAAAAGCAGCACCGACTACTCCTCCAGCAGCGATTATTCACAATCCAAAAGTTGTGAGCTAACGCAAACAACAACTAAATCTTGAAGAAAAGCTTATTAGTTGCATAAAAATCGCTCAATTACAGCGATTTTTTATTCATAATGCCTTGTACTGATCTCGAGTTGCCCTCATTCTTAACGGTTAGTGCAATTATTAATTTATTTTGGTGAAAACGTCGTGTCTACCGCAGCAGAAAATCAAGCAACACCTCTCGATGAACAAGTTGAAGACATTAACATTGGCGCGATTGAGCTGCTGGTGACTCCTGCGGAACTGAAAGCTGAACTTCCATTATCAGCTGCAGCGAAAGCAACCGTATTAGCGGGTCGTAAAACGATCCGTAATATTTTGGATGGTTCTGATCCACGTCTATTTGTGGTGATTGGCCCATGCTCAATCCACGACCCTAAAGCTGCCCATGAATACGCAAACCGCTTAAAAGTACTGGCTGAACAAGTCAAAGATACTTTGTATCTCGTCATGCGCGTGTACTTTGAAAAACCACGTACCACTGTGGGCTGGAAAGGTCTCATTAACGATCCAGACATGAATGATTCATTCAATGTTGAAAAAGGCTTACGCCAAGGTCGCGAACTTTTGCTTGCGTTGAATGAACAAGGTTTACCTTGCGCAACTGAAGCGCTTGATCCCAATTCACCGCAATATTTACAAGACCTCATTAGCTGGTCAGCGATTGGCGCGCGTACCACTGAAAGCCAAACGCACCGTGAAATGTCTTCTGGTTTGTCCTCGCCTGTTGGCTTCAAAAATGGTACCGATGGCGGAATGACTGTTGCAATCAATGCGATGCAAGCGGTTGCATCAGGACACAGTTTTCTGGGCTTAAATGGTGACGGTCAAGTTGCCGTTATTCGCACCAAAGGCAACCCATACGCACACGTTGTATTACGTGGCGGCGCTGGCAAACCAAACTATGACTCAACAGCGGTTGCATCTGTTGAAGCGGCGTTGGCTAAAGCTAAAGTCAGCGGCAAAATCATGATTGATGCTAGCCATGCGAACTCAAACAAAGACCCATACCTACAACCATTGGTATTGAAAAACATCACCGAACAAATCATTGATGGCAACAAATCAATCGTTGGTTTGATGGTTGAAAGTCATCTGAAAGGTGGGCGCCAAGATATTCCTGCGGACTTATCACAATTGGTCTATGGTCAATCGGTCACTGATGGTTGCATTGATTGGGAAACCACAGAAACAGCACTACTCGATATGCACAATGCATTGAAAGGTATTCTGCCAACTCGTTAAGAGCGAGCTAAAAAGAGAAAAATGATGAACGAAAGCCAAAATATGAAAGCAATGCCAGATTATTCTGCACTGTCTCATATTTTGGCTTTTCAATATGTGCATGAAAATCTAGTCACGTCAGGACAACCGAGTTCAGACGAATTAGCACTCATCGCTCAAGCGGGATTTAAGGTTGTTATTAATCTCGCTTTGACGGATGCAAGTAATGTATTGGTTGGTGAAGATCGCCGTGTGCTTGAACTCGGTATGGATTACATTAATCTGCCGCTACTTTTTGACCGCCCTTCATACACGCAGGCCTTGCGTGTTATAGACTTACTTAAATCATTACATCAACAAAAAGTATGGTTACACTGCGCACTCAACATGCGTGTTTCCAGTCTAATGTATATTTATCGAGTTCATCATTTGATGATGGGTGAGGTGGATGCAAAGATTTTTCTTGATCAAATTTGGACGCCGAATGCTGAGTGGTCTGACATTATTCAGCAACTTGAAAAGCATTATCAGGGACATTTCCAAACGGATTAATTCAGGCAATATCACCCCTAAATTGACTTTAGGGATTACACTTGGATCACCCGCTTTTGATGTTCATTTAGGGTAACCACAAGGGATTACCCCTAAATTTTTAACATTAGCCGTTAACTATTTAAAATGATGCTCTTCCGCAACAAACGCCTTTGGCAAAACTGCTGGCAACAAATTACGATCAATCACCGCAATAAACCCCCCATTCAATAGCCGATTGCGTTGGTTATACATAAACGGTCGCCCCTTTAAATCAACCAATGCGCCTCCAACGACTTCAAGTAAACATTGTCCTGATGCGGTATCCCACTCTGAGGTAGGATGTAGTCGTGGATAAAGATCGATCTCTCCATCAACCATCAAACAAAATTTGTATGCGCTGCCCGCATTAATGGTATCGAACTCAAAACCAGCATCGGTCAACTGTTGCTTATATTCTGCATATTGTGGCCGTGATGAATTGCGCGACATAGCGGTATTCAAGTGTTTACTTTCAATAGAGTATTTCAATAGCGGATGTTGACTACCATCTGCATCAACACGATACGCCTTTTTAGGTTGCTGGCTATACGAGAATAAATTATTGCTCGCTACGTAAACTTGCTGTTTCAGCGGAACGCCGATCAGACCAATCAAGACCTGACCTGCCTCAACTAAGGCAATATTCACCGTGAATTCACCCGTTTTTTTGATGAACTCGCGCGTCCCATCCAGCGGATCAACCAACCAAAACCGTTGCCATTCACGACGAGAACTGACATCCGCAGACTCTTCGGATAGGACGGGTATATCTGGCGTCAATTTTTGCAGTGCAGCTTCAATAAAATCATGTGCAGCAATATCCGCTGCTGTCACGGGCGAAGCATCATTTTTTGTTTCGATGTCGATAGAGCTTTGCAAATGATTATTATAAAATACCGTCAGTAACTCTCCTGCCTGCTGAGTAATCGTGATAATCGCAGGGAGTAATTGTGAGAAATCCAATACGGGTAATGAACTTATACTGGTCACTTGCAAAGGCTCTTTATTCATAAATTTTTCCAGTCCAAGATAAACGTATTGGCAGACTTTTAATAAAGTCTTCTCTAAAATTTAGATTACAGTCTTGAATCTGCATGCCGTATCTTTGCATAATCCATATCGACACATAAAGGAATATTACAACATGGTCATCAATATTGATTGGACGAAAATTGATACTGTCATGTTCGATATGGATGGCACCTTACTCGACCTCGCATTTGATAATTTCTTTTGGCGCGAAGCCGTGATTGATGCGTGGGCAGACTCACAGCAAGTCTCTCGCGAGCATGCAACTCAAAATCTAACACCACTGTTTAAAACACAAGAAGGCTGTTTGAATTGGTATTCATTACCTTACTGGAGCGACACTTTGCAATTAGATTTGCAAGCCCTTAAAGCACATCACAGTGATCTGATCTCGCTCCGTGCAGGCGTCCCAGCTTTATTGAGCACATTGCAAGCTCACGGCAAAGAACTATGGTTGGTAACCAACGCGCACCCACAAGCATTAGAAATCAAACTCAACAAAACAGGTCTTGGCGATTTCTTTACAACGATTATTACCAGTCATGAATACGGTTTTGCTAAAGAACAAATCAATTTTTGGCATGAAATGCAGGAAACCAACTCATTCACGCCATCACGCAGTTTAATGATTGATGATAGCGAACCAGTATTACATACCGCACAAGCTTTTGGTCTACATGTCCTTGGAATTGAACAACCTGATAGTCAACTTCCAGCGCGTG
>JACMMY010000164.1 GCA_014378805.1 Moraxellaceae bacterium | reverse complement strand
CATCTTACTTCCTGTCGCTGATGATTTTACCGCCATGGATCATTTCATCCAAACGGGAATAAATTCTAAAGTACCGCTCGTGCTGAGTGTAAGTCGCTACGTCGTTGAAGCAGGCGGTAAACGCATGCGTCCACTCATGTCACTGCTCGCTGCCCGTGCCTGCGGTTTTGCCAATGGCGACGATCTTAAAAAAGACAGCCCACCACAAACCGATCAGCACCTCAAGTTTGCCGCAATCATCGAAATGCTGCATACCGCAACGCTGGTTCACGACGATGTGGTGGATGAATCAGGTTTACGTCGTGGTCGTCCAACTGCCAATGCAACGTGGACGAATGCGACTGCGGTTTTAGTGGGTGATTATCTCATTGCACGTGCGTTCGATTTATTGGTCAAACTCGGTGATTTAGAGCTGCTGCACATCATGTCCAGTGGGACGTGTGAAATTGCCGAAGGCGAAGTATTGCAACTACAACATCAACATAATCCAGATTCGACTGAAGTCGATTATTTGCAGATTATTTATGGCAAGACTTCACGCTTATTTATGCTGGCGACTGAAGGTGCGGCGTTACTCACACATAGCGAACATCTGCGCTTACCATTAAAGGCTTATGGCGAACATTTTGGGAATGCCTTTCAGATTATTGATGATATTTTAGATTACACCTCGGATGCAGCGACGTTAGGTAAAAATATTGGCGACGACCTTGCTGAAGGGAAACCGACTTTGCCGCTGATCGCGACGATGCAGCGCGTGCATTTGAAAGACAATGAAATGATTCGCCATAGTATCCAAACGGGCGGTCTGAATGACTTGGATAAAATTGTCGATTTGGTCAAAAATAGCGGGGGTTTAGAGTATTGCCAAATGCGCGCAAAACAAGAAACAGAACTCGCAATGACGGCATTAGATCCTTTGCCCGATTCGATTTATAAGCAAGCGATGATTAACTTGGCACAATTAGCGTTAGATCGTTTGAAGTAAAATCTTTAAGTAGCGGCATTTTTTAATCCATGTCGCGACTTGACTCAGGTCAGCGGCTTTGCGCTCTATTTGATTATTATTAATAAGATAAAAAATATATTCACCACAATCAATCACAGTATTGATTGGCTCTGTTTAAGTTAACCTGTTCAATACATCCTGCCTTTCGATTCACCTGCCAGCGACTGCACTTATCTCACTTTTGATACAGACATCACAATCAACTTGTTCTAATCTGCTGTGAGCATGCAGAACTGACTCAACAGATCATCGCCCCGTGTATTGAATAAAACTCCTGATCATACAAAAGGTTGATTTAAAGGATAAATCATTTATTTATGGCAAAACACTCAACGAATATAACAACGGAAAATAGACCGAAGGCATCTCCAGAAACACTGAAATCAGTCATCGTCTCCTGTTTCGACGATATGCTATTGCATGTCGATAGCAGTGCGCCGTCGCCTCAACCTTTATTTGATTTAATTGAACAAATTCGCCCAAATTCCAGCACAAACACCACTGACATCGTAGACCGTTTTAAAGTGTTGACCGAGCTATTAGCCGATCAACCTTGCCTTGCGACCGTACTTACTGATTATGTATTCACATTATTACGGCTATACACGCCTGACCATTTTTATAGTGATACAGGGATTCTTGCCAATGATGGCTTTTTTACCACACTGAGCCAACGTCTCATTTGGCGTTTGATTCCGCCACTCCAGTCAGAGTGCCGAGTTGACACCTTGTTTAATGCAGCATTCAACAAACCCAATGATGACTTATGGCTTGATCGGATTCCTTTAGAACAATGGCATCGTCTTTCGTATTGTTTTTCGGCAGCAAAACCACTCGTTGAGCTCATGCAATCCACACAACACGTGTTACTGAATGCGCTGATGATCTTGTCCTATCGCGTGACGGCGATGGGGTTAGAACGCGAGTTGATGCGTATCGATCCGAGTATTGATGAGTTCGAATCGCCTTTTATGGCGCAAAATCGCGAAGTGCTTGCCTTTGTTCAAAGTTATCAGCCCTTTTATATCAATGAAACTCAAGCACCGTCCCAGCAAGACTCAAAGACTCGTCCAGTTGAATTTATTCCAGCGCCTGACGAAAACCCAACTGCCGTCATGATTGAACAATGTCGTAGTGTCTTGGCACGAGTGCGTAAAAATACCAAACGTTATGGGGTGAGCATTCAACTCACCAATCTGATGATTCGGATTGAACAAAGTTTGAGTCGAATGGAGTTGTTATTTGACTTATTGCTGGGTTTTCAGCGCAGCCCTTATCTTGATTTGTCAATTTCGAACAACAATACGCCATCAAATGTACAAAAAAAAACCACCAACATTCCCAGCAATAGCCTACAAACCTCACTACAAATACTTGCTGATGATCAAAAAAATCATACCAGTATTGGTAATTTGATTTCTACAAATACCGAGCTAATCGCCTTACAAGTGACAGAAAACGCCAGTAAAACCGGCGATCACTACGTCACCGACGATCGGCGTGGTTATTTTGAAATGCTGCGTTCAGCTATGGGTGCAGGTGCAATAATTGCCGTGATGGCGACACTTAAAGTGTTGCTTGGACGCTTGATATTAGCGCCCTTCATTAAAGCCTTTTTGAATAGCATGAATTATTCGCTGGGTTTTATGCTGATTCACGTGATGCACTTTACCGTGGCGACCAAGCAACCTGCGATGACTGCGGCTGCAATCGCAGCGACCGTGCATCAATCTGAAAAAAACAATCAAGCACAAGCAAATCAACTCACTGAACTTGCTCAACTGACTGTCAATATCATGCGCACCCAGATCATTGCGATTATTGGCAACATCTCGGTTGCAATGCCCATTGGCGCTCTTATTGCATATTTTTGGCAGACGATCTTAAATAAACCTCTGCTTTCTGCTGATGCAGCACAGACGCTATTGCAACATTTAAACCCAGTCACATCTTTGGCAATTCCACATGCGGCGATTGCGGGTGTTTGTTTATTTTTATCAGGTTTGATTGCTGGATATTATGATAATTTATCGGTTTATCATCAGGTTGGTGCGCGATTACGCCAACATCCTCGATTAAAAAAATGCATGGCTCCTGAACGATTATTCAGAATGTCGAACTATATCGAAAATAATCTGGGTGCTTTAGCAAGTAATTTTTGGTTTGGTGTGATGTTGGGCAGTATGGGGACACTGGGTTATATTCTGGGCTTACCGCTCGATATTCGGCACATTGCCTTTGCTTCAGTAAATTTTGCTCAATCAGTCTATACGTTGGGTACTCATTTAGATCTCTCGGTGATCATCATCTCTTTTGTCGGCGTATTATTGATTGGACTGACTAACTTATTGGTCAGTTTTTCGTTGGCGCTGTTTGTTGCCCTAAAAGCGCGGCGCGTATCATTTAATCAATGGCTATCACTGGGCAAAGTGATTTTGGGACATTTTTTTACGCGACCAACGGACTTTTTTATGCCTCCAGCTCATCCAAATTTTCTGCAGGATGATCGCGAGCATACTGAGAAGCCCACAACATAATCCATATTTTATAAACTGATGTCGTTGATGGAACTTTAGCTCGAACAAAGAATGCTTAACGCTCCCTTTAGAGTGTTTTTTGTGCGTGATGCGACGGGTTCCTAATTACGCTTCATTGACAACAATCTCAGCACCCCGCGTATTATCAAACTTATGGCCAACCATCGCACAGCATTGAAAGTGCTATGCATGCTGCGAATGATCTTGATGTCGCTTTGGAAGCGACATCAAGATCATTTAGATCGCCATACAAGTCAATTAAGAAATATTAAACGATCACCAATATCAATATAAATATCATTTAAATCAAAACTTAATTAAATTAAAACAAACATCACGATCGATTTTAGTTTTTGCAAATACGTTACATTTCCCTATTGCGCGTTTCTGTACTAAGTAGTACTCTTTGCGAATGATACTGTTCAGTACTCTTTTTGAAACATCTTGCAGTGTTCATGATAACTTCATGCAGGCTTTATGTTGCAATCTCATTCATTCAACATTAATAAAGATTGATCACGAACATTTTAAATAAATTTTTTTCACATCACCGTCATCAACAGAACATTATCGTTCTGCATCATCGATTCAATAATGTATTGGCAACGTAGTGTTTTACCAGCCGACAACCACAAAAGATTATCAGAGGTCGCCATGCAGTCCCGTCAAACAACCCAAAACTTTTCACTCTACACCCGCCAAAACTCATGGTCAAAAGTACTCTTGTTGTCCACGCTCTCTGTCAGTATTGCCCTCACTGCGTGTGGCAAAAAAGAGGACGCAGCAGCAGGTCCTGCTGGTGCAGGGGGTATGCCGCCACCTGAAGTGGTCGTGACTGTTGCACAGCCTCAGTCAGTGTCGCAATATGTCGAATTGGCTGGTCGAACTTCTGCATATCAAGTGTCTCCTGTGATTCCACAAGTCGGCGGTATTATCCTAAAACGCATGTTCCAAGAAGGCAGTACGGTCAAAGCAGGTCAAGCGTTGTATCAAATTGATCCTGCGACTGGACATACCGATGTTGATGCCGCTCAAGCTGCTGTTCAACGTAATAAAGCCAATTTGGCCGCACTTAAAGTCACTGCAAGCCGCTACAAGGGTTTAATCGCAAGTAACGCTGTCAGCCAATTGGATTACGACAGTGCATTACAACAAGTAGCTTTGTCTGAAGCTGACCTTGCTGCTAGTCAAGCGACATTGCGCAACAGCCAAATCAAGCTGGATTATGCAACCGTTCGTTCACCGATTACGGGTCAAAGCGGCGTATCGAGTGTGACTGCTGGCGCACTGGTTGTTGCCAATCAAACGACACCTTTGGTTACGATTCAACAAATGGATCCAATGTATGTCGATATCAGTCAATCCAGCGCGGATATGTTGAAACTCCGTCAACAAATCTCTGCGGGAACACTAGGAAAGCCGCAAAGTACCCAGATTAACTTAACGCTCGAAGATGGTAGTTCATATCCAATACAAGGTCGTTTGGAGTTCTCAAACGCCAGTGTTGATCCTACCAGTGGTTCAGTGATTCTGCGCGCCGTTGTGCCAAACCCATCAGGACTCCTCTTGCCAGGGATGTACGTCAAAGCCAAAATTAATCAAGGTGTGGTGCATAACGGTATTTTATTGCCACAGCAAGCCGTGACACACAACCCTAAAGGGGAAGCCGTTGTCTTGGTGGTTGCAGCAGATGGCACCGTCAGTCAGCGCACGATTCAAACCTCAAGCACCCAAGGCGATCAATGGGTTGTCACAGGTGGATTAGAAAATGGTGAACGTGTGATCCTAGAAGGCTCACAAAAAGCTAAACCCGGTTCTAAAGTAAACGCAACTGTTGCACCAGCGGCCAATAGCAAATCGGTAACGCCAATCGCAAATGCACCCACAAATGCGCCTGTCGCAAGCAGCAAATCAGTGCAAACGACGACTACCAAAACCGCTTCGGTTCAATCTTAAGGAGCGGTTGCTATGTCACGTTTTTTTATTGATCGCCCTATTTTTGCATGGGTGCTCGCAATTCTCGTTATGCTGGCGGGTGCGATATCGATTACGACGATGTCAGTGTCGCAATATCCGAGTATTGCGCCGCCTACTATTTCCGTCAATGCCTTCTATCCAGGTGCATCGGCAAAAACTGTTGAAGATTCAGTCACTCAGATCATTGAACAGCAAATGAAAGGACTGGATGGACTGTATTACATGTCCTCAACCAGCTCTGCGAGTGGCGCAGTATCGGTGACGTTGAGTTTTAAAGCAGGGACGAATCCTGATATTGCACAAGTTCAAGTACAGAATAAGTTGCAGTCAGGCATTACGCTATTACCGTCCTCAGTTCAACAACAAGGTGTGACGGTCAGTAAGTCTGGTCGTACCTTTATGCGCGTGCTCGGTTTTGTTTCGACAGATGGCAGCATGGATCGCAATGCGATTAACGACTATGTCGTCAGTCATGTTGTTGATCCGCTCAGTCGTGTACAAGGGGTCGGTGATATTCAAGTGTTCGGGACACAGTACGCGATGCGTATTTGGTTAGACCCTGCTAAATTGAATAGTTTTCAGCTCACGACTTCCGATGTGACCGCAGCAATTCAAGCACAAAACACCCAAGTTTCAGCAGGTCAATTGGGCGGCACACCTGCAGTTCAAGGTCAGGCATTGAATGCGACCGTGACAACACAAAGTCAATTACAAACGCCTGAACAATTCCGTCAGATTTTCCTAAAGACGACTGCCAATGGTGCACTTGTGCGTCTTGGGGATGTCGCACGGGTTGAATTAGGCGGTGAAAACTATGACACCATCGCGCGCTATAACCGTGAACCTGCAACGGGCGTTGCGATTAAACTCGCTGCAGGCGCAAACGCGCTGAATACAGCGTCGGCGATTGATGCAAAAATTGCCGAGTTGAACAAAAATTTTCCTACAGGCATGAAAGTTGTGATCCCTTACGACACGACGCCTGTTGTGAAATTATCGATCAAAAATGTACTCGAAACTTTGTTAGAAGCCATTGTTTTGGTATTTTTGGTCATGTATTTGTTCCTGCAAAATTTCCGTGCAACATTGATTCCAACCATCGCGGTACCCGTTGTTTTGCTAGGTACATTTGCGATTTTAAATATGTTTGGTTTTTCGATTAATACCTTGACCTTGTTCGCATTGGTTCTCGCAATTGGATTGCTGGTTGATGATGCGATTGTCGTGGTAGAAAACGTTGAACGGATCATGCACGAAGATCAAGTCGGGCCTGTTGCCGCGACACGTAAATCAATGGATCAAATTACCAGTGCCTTGATTGGGATTGGTGTGGTCTTGGTTGCGGTCTTTATTCCCTTGGTGTTTTTCGGGGGTTCCACAGGTGTCATTTATCGCCAGTTCGCGGTGACAATGATTGCTGCCATGTCATTATCCGTCTTGGTTGCATTGGTTCTGACACCTGCGCTGTGTGCGACTTTGCTGAGACCTGTTGATCAATACCATCATGAAAAGATAGGTTTTTTCGGTTGGTTTAATCGCGTATTTGACAAAAGTAGCAAGGGTTACCAATCGGTCGTTGGTAAAATGTTGGCGAAGAGCCTTCGTTATGCGATTGTTTATGCGGCAGTGATTGGCTTACTTGCATTCATGTTCGTGAAATTGCCTTCTGCATTTCTGCCTGATGAAGATCAGGGGATTTTATTCACCATGATTCAACTTCCTGCGGGCGCAACGCAAGAACGCACGATGAAAACCATTAAGCAAGTGGAAGATTATTATCTGGAAAAAGAGAAGAAAACCGTTGAAGGGGTCTTCTCTGTGGCAGGTTTTAGTTTTAGTGGTTCAGGACAAAATGCAGGTATTGCCTTTGTGCGTCTCAAAGATTGGAGTCAGCGTCCCTCTGAAGATCAAAGCGTGAAAGCGTTGGCTGGTCGTGCGATGGGTGCGCTGTCACAAATCAAAGATGCTTTCGTGTTTGCCTTCCCACCTCCTGCGGTGATCGAATTGGGTGTGGCTAACGGTTTTGATATGCAGTTGCAAGACCGTGGCGGCGTGGGTCATGAAAAACTCATGGAAGCGCGCAACATGTTGCTCGGTATGGCGGCGATGGATCCAAAGTACAACAAAACTGTGGTCGGTGTGCGTCCTAATGGTCAAGAAGATACACCGCAATACAACTTAGATGTCAATCAAGCCCAAGCAGGTGCGACTGGCGTATCGTTGAGTAGTATTAATAGTACGATTTCGACAGCATGGGGCGGCTCATTCGTAAATCAATTCATTGATCATGGTCGGATCAAAAAGGTTTATTTACAAGGTGAAGCCACATCACGTATGGCGCCTGAAGACATAAATAAATGGTATGTTCGCAGCAATGCAGGTGCGATGGTTCCATTGTCTGCCTTTACTCAAGGTCGCTGGACATATGGTTCACCGCAGTTACAACGCTACAACGGTTTTCCGTCCATGGAAATCCAAGGAAATGCAATGCCAGGCAAAAGTTCGGGCGATGCACTGAAAGTCATGGAAGAAATCGTTAGCAAACTGCCACCAGGAATTGGATATGAGTGGACGGGTTTGTCACAGGAAGAAAAATCCTCTGGCGCTCAAGCCCCCATCCTCTATGCGTTATCGATGCTGATTGTGTTCCTTTGTTTGGCTGCACTTTATGAAAGCTGGTCTGTGCCATTTGCAATCATGCTAGTTGTACCGTTGGGTGTGATGGGTGCATTGCTCGCAACACATTTCCGCGGTCTTTCAAATGATATTTACTTGCAAGTTGGTCTACTCACTGTGATCGGTATTTCAGCAAAAAATGCGATTCTGATTGTAGAGTTTGCTTCCGAACTCCAGCAGCAAGGTGAAGATTTGGTTCAGTCGATTCTCCATGCGGTTCGCATTCGACTCCGGCCAATCATCATGACCTCGATGGCGTTT
>JACMMY010000163.1 GCA_014378805.1 Moraxellaceae bacterium | reverse complement strand
TTTTTAAAATATTATTTTTCGTAAGATACTAAAATTTATGATAAATAATGATTATGTTTAATAAATTCGATTTAAATAATAATTTTTTCTATCAGTTGGTATGTGTATTGCTTACTACTAGATGTGATTTTTAGTTTTACACGCTATGCGATCAAATTGAATCATGTGCATCATCTCAGGGAGAACCTTCCATGTTAAGTCGTGAACAATTGCAAGAGCTAGGGCGATTTAAGCTATTGATGCGCAAAATGCATCATCAATCGGTTCAAATCGAACGATTTTTAACAGATCTTGTTTATCAAACTCAAATGCTTGATATTGCTGAGGAGTTTGATGATACAGATCTTGAAAATGACGAATTAATGATGTTGTCATTAATATTACGTTCTAAGTTTGGTCGTTTGGGTCATGGTGATGATGCATATGCATCCATTGTGCCAGTTGCCCAACCCGTGGTTGAGTTTGCCAATCAAGCGATTGCCCAAGCACAAAAATCAGCAACGCCACAAGAACCACCTGAGCGTGTTGCTTCAGGAAATTCTGTATCGTTATTACGATCTATTGGTAACTCTTTGGCATCGGCACTGCAAGAAGCCAGTTCTGGTTCAGCAGCGGTGCAGACCGCTTTAAAATCCAGCGTTGCAGGGAAGGATTTAGAGCATCCTGAAGAAGAAAAAAATCACTATGTCATGAGTTTACGCTAAATATTTATAATAATACTGACAATAAAAAAGGATGCGTGACAAGGCTGCGGATAGCCCTATGGAAAATGACAAACGAATACATAATAGGAATGACTAGAGCCGAGAAGGCTCTTTTTTTATTCTAAAAATTAATTTTTTAGTCGAATATGCTTGAAAAATCTTCCTATGCTACGCATTTATAGATTATCTTAAATAAAACTCGAGTGCGTATTCCACTCATGGAACCGCGACAGATAATGAGGATATTCTATGCGTTTTGAAAAATTTACTGATCGTCTACAACAAGCTTTATCGAATGCCCAATCATTGGCGGCAGGTCACGACCATACGGGTATTGAATCTATTCATGTGCTTGCGAGTCTATTGAATGAACCCGCGAATGTCAGTTTGTTACAACAAGCGGGTACAAATATACCAACACTAGAAACTCGCCTCAGTAAAGCAATTGCTGACGCGCCAAAACTCGCCAATCCGAACGGTGATATCAATCTTACACCGCAATCGGTTCGAATTTTGAATCTTGCTGATAGTTTTGCTCAGAAAGCAGGTGATGATTATATTGCCAGCGAATGGGTATTACTCGCGTTAGCTGATCAAAGTGAGACCAAAAAAATGATCGAGGCTGCTGGCAGTGATGTCAAACGCTTACGTACCGTTATTGAGCAGGTTCGAGGAGACAGCAAGGTGAATAGTAATAACGCGGAAGACCAACGTGAAGCGTTGTCTAAGTATACCATTGACCTCACAGAGCGAGCTTTGGCAGGGAAACTCGATCCTGTCATCGGTCGTGATGATGAAATTCGTCGCACGATTCAGGTATTGGCACGTCGCACGAAAAATAATCCAGTACTTATTGGTGAACCCGGTGTCGGTAAAACGGCCATCGTTGAGGGCTTAGCGCAGCGCATCGTCAATGGCGAAGTACCTGAAGGCTTAAAGAATAAGAAAGTATTGTCATTAGACCTGGGTGCTTTGATTGCCGGTGCTAAGTTTCGTGGCGAATTTGAAGAGCGTTTGAAGTCTGTTTTAAACGATTTGGCAAAACAAGAAGGTCAAGTCATTTTATTCATCGATGAACTGCATACGATGGTTGGCGCTGGTAAAGCTGAAGGTTCGATGGATGCAGGGAATATGCTCAAACCTGCGCTTGCGCGTGGTGAACTGCATTGTGTGGGTGCGACGACTTTAGATGAATACCGCCAATATATTGAAAAAGATGCGGCACTGGAGCGTCGATTCCAAAAAGTCTTAGTGGAAGAGCCTTCTGTTGCCGATACGATTGCGATTTTACGTGGTCTTAAAGAACGGTATGAGTTGCATCATGGTGTAAAAATTCTAGATTCAGCGATTATTGCCGCTGCGCGCATGTCACATCGTTATATTACCGATCGGAATTTGCCAGATAAAGCCATTGATCTGATTGATGAAGCGGCAAGTCGCTTACGGATGGAAATTGACAGTAAACCTGAAGTGATTGATAAATTGGATCGCCGTCTGATTCAACTTAAAATGGAGCGTGAAGTCCTCAAGAATGACAAAGATGAGGGCAGTCGCAGTCAGCAGCGTCTGATTGATAGCCAAATTCAAGAAGTTGAAAAAGAATATGCTGATTTGAATGAGGTCTGGTTAGCTGAAAAAGCAATGGATAAAGGGGGTCAGCTTATTTTGGAGGAGTTAGAAAATGCGCGTGTCGCGTTTACTAAAGCCGAGCGAGAGGGTAATTATGCTGAAATGGCGCGTTTGCAACATGGGGTGATTCCTGAGCTAGAAAAAAAGCAGGCGCAAGGCGAAAAAGCAGAAGATACTGAAAAGCCAACACTCTTACGCAATAAAGTCACCGACAATGAAATCGCAGAAGTGGTCAGTGCGGCAACTGGTATTCCTGTCAGCAAAATGATTCAAGGTGAGCGTGAAAAATTACTGCATATGGAAGATGAGCTCCATAAACGTGTCGTCGGTCAGCAGGAAGCGGTGGTTGCGGTCTGTAATGCCGTGCGCCGCTCACGTGCAGGACTGTCTGATCCCAATCGTCCAAGTGGATCATTCTTATTCCTGGGTGCGACAGGTGTTGGTAAAACTGAACTCAGCAAGGCATTGGCTAACTTTCTGTTTGACAGTGATGATGCGATGATTCGAATTGATATGAGTGAGTTCATGGAGAAACACTCAGTCAGTCGTTTGGTCGGAGCGCCCCCAGGCTACGTAGGATATGAAGAGGGCGGTACGCTGACCGAAGCGGTACGTCGTAAACCGTATAGCGTTGTCTTGCTGGATGAGGTAGAGAAAGCGCATCCTGATGTGTTCAACATTCTATTGCAGGTCTTGGATGATGGACGTTTGACCGACTCACAAGGTCGCACGGTGGACTTTAAGAATACAGTCATTATTATGACCAGTAATCTAGGTTCTACGGCAATTCGTGAGTTGGGCGAGGATGCGCCTGCGGCACAAGTCAAAGCGGTTGTGATGGAAGCGGTGGGCGAGCATTTCCGTCCAGAGTTCATTAATCGGATTGACGAAGTTGTCGTATTCCAACAACTCGGACAAAGTCAGATTCGTGGGATTGCCGATATTCAATTAGATCGTCTACGTGCACGCTTGAGCGAACGTGAGATTGGTTTAGAGTTAGATGATTCTGCATTTGATCAACTCGTAAGAGTCGGTTATGACCCCGTATTTGGTGCGCGGCCATTAAAACGGGCGATTCAATCGGAAATTGAGAATCCGCTTGCATCGCGAATTTTGTCAGGTGAATTCAGTAGTGGTGACATGATTAATGTGAGTGCCGGCAAAGATGGCGAGCCATTAAAGTTTGAGCGAACTCGTTTTCATTAAACGCAGCTAAAGCGCTTTTATCGTCACTGATGAGCCTAGATCATTGAAGTGCAGCTAAAAAGACGAAATTGATTTCGTCTTTATTGTATTTATTGTATTTATTGTATTTATTGTATTTATTGTATTTATTGTATTTATTGTATTTATTGTATTTATTGTATTTATTGTATTTATTGTAATGATTAGACCAACGGTCAGTTGCGTTCTTGCTTTATTTGTACAAAA
>JACMMY010000013.1 GCA_014378805.1 Moraxellaceae bacterium | reverse complement strand
TTCAGTTTCATGGGCAACGCCGCGCACCAGTTGACGAGCAATCGAATGTTGCTGAGTCAAATGTTCTTCACGACTAATCCGCAGTAAACGATCCATCGGTTGAATTTCAAATAAAATTCGATGATGCGCAATATCATCAGGCGCATCGTTATCCATAATCAGCGAAGCTGTGTAATCCACGACTTTATCGCGCAAACCGACTTTGAGGATTGCCTCACGGCGCGTATAAGGCTGACCATTTGCCAGTAATCGTGACAAGGCAACTTGCGCATCAAATTGCGCGTCTTGATCAACCAGAATGGAGAGCAACGGCTGTTTTAATGCTCTGAGTTGACTCAGCTCAATCAGGGCTTCGCAGGCAGGATTGAGATATTCAATACTGAGGTCAGAACGCACCAAAATAATGGCGGTCAACATGTGATCAGTGATGCGTTGATATTGCTCGAGTTTCATAGCACTCCATCGCACACGCAAATTGAAAAAAAGTTTAGATCAATAATCAGGCTATATTTTTGACTATTGATTTGATCAGCAATCAGACTGATCAAAAGAAAACGGGTATAAAAATTATTCGGTTTCATAACATTCGCATTAAAATCGCATCAAAATGACAGACAGTTAAACGACAACGTTTATCAACGTCACTAATACAGTGCAAAACACACGCCAACTTTTATGTCACCGAATAAAAAGTACGAACTAATACATTCTGTTAGGTGAGTTTGCGAATTCAATCACATTATTAATAAACTGATTCTGTATTTGCTCGATTCAACTGAGCGAAAGAGATCAATAACACATCTTAGCCTGTTTTAGAGGCATTTTAGATTTTATTTGCACCAAAATAATGCATTCATTTGAAGAGATGGCGCACCAAAACAACGCAAATTCGTTTTAACCTCAGCGTTCATCGCTTCTTACTGAATAAATCGCAGTAATGCTTAACTAGACTGCACAAAGCGCATACAATACGCGGGTCTAAAGTTTGTTATTTGAGTTGATGAGTAGTATGAGTTCGCCAAAAGTCGGTTTTGTTTCCCTCGGTTGTCCTAAAGCATTGGTTGATTCAGAAAGAATCCTGACCCAGCTCCGTATTGAAGGCTATGAAGTTGCCGCAGATTATGCAGGCGCTGATTTAGTCGTGGTCAATACCTGTGGTTTTATTGAGTCCGCAGTGCAGGAATCCCTCGACGCGATTGGCGAAGCGATCAGTGAAAACGGCAAAGTCATCGTGACGGGTTGTTTGGGTAAAGATGAAAAGAAAATCCGCGCGATGCACCCAAGCGTATTGAAAGTCACAGGCCCACAAGCCTATCAAGATGTGATGAATGCCGTCCATGAATATGTTCCACCACCACCTGATCATAATCCGTACCTTGATCTTGTGCCACCACAAGGCATTCGCTTAACGCCTAAGCATTATGCGTACTTGAAGATTTCGGAAGGTTGTAATCATCGTTGTACGTTCTGCATCATTCCATCATTGCGCGGCGATCTGGTATCACGTCCAATTAGCAGTGTCATGGAAGAAGCACAAAACCTCGTCAATGCTGGCGTCAAAGAAGTTTTGGTGATTTCCCAAGATACTTCTGCTTATGGCGTCGATCTGAAATACAAACTCGATTTCTGGAATGGTCAACCGCTGAAAAGTAAGTTCATCGACATGTGCGCTGCGTTAGGTCAGCTCGGTGTTTGGGTGCGTTTGCATTATGTTTATCCATATCCGCATGTGGATGCAGTGATTGATTTGATGGCTGAAGGCAAAATCCTACCATTTTTGGATATTCCATTTCAGCACGCAAGCCCACGTATTTTGCAGCTGATGAAACGTCCAGCGCATAGCGAAAATACATTAGAGCGTCTCGCAGCATGGCGTGCGAAATGTCCCGATATCGTAATTCGCTCAACATTTGTGGTTGGTTTCCCAGGTGAAACTAAAGAAGATTTCCAATATTTGCTTGATTGGTTGCAAGAAGCTCAGCTTGATCGCGTTGGTTGTTTCACCTACTCGCCTGTTGAGGGTGCTGTTGCGAATGATTTACCTGATCACGTTGCGCCAGCAATTCAGCAAGAGCGCTATGAGCGCTTCATGCAAACTCAGCAAGTGATTTCCGCAGCGAAACTTCAAGCGCGCATCGGTCGTACTTTCACTGTTTTGATTGATGAGTTTGATCTGGAACATTCTGTGGCGATTGCACGTTCTTATGCAGATGCACCTGAGATTGATGGTCACGTTTATATCGAAGATTTGACGGCTGCTGATATGGCTCGTTTGAAGTCTGGTGATAAAGTGGTTGTGACGATTACTGATGCGGATGAATATGATCTGTATGCGAGTTTGGTTGTTGAAAATGCGTAATTAGGTTTAGCGGAAAATGCTGCGTGACTAATTTTGGTCATGCAGCATTTTTTATTGCACTAAAGGTGAATATAGGATGCTTGGGTCAAATTCTATGTGTTCTAGTAAGTTCCAAAGTATGTTTGGTCTCAGATTCTGGCGCTGGGGTAGAACCCCGCCTACTCTGTAAATTCAATGATTATTTTTAATTGGTGAAACATTCCAAGCTGTTAAAAGTCGCCAAATAGCAGCATCAATATCCTTTGCTTGATCTATATTTTTTTGATCCGTAAACCACTCAATTTTTACACCACCATAAATAAACTCATTATTTCGAACGAGTATTCGAGAATCCCTATCTGGTGAAATATAAAAATAAAACCCTGATATCAATTTATTTTTTGACTTTCCAAAACACCTTCCTCCATCATGGTCATCTTTAAATTTATAACATTCCAAACCATGTTGCGTAATCTTTGAATTGGAATCTAGCTCTTTCATAAGCTCCGATTCAAAAAATTGTTGTGTATCTATTTTCGGATGAGTTATTCCATTTACAAAGACCTTGACCTGATCTTGGCTATCAAGTCCCTTTGGTCCATGAGGACTGGCATCAGTTGCCTGAGCCATTGAGCCATTGAGCCATTGAGCATTAAATTAAATTCCAATCCATGTACGCCACTTTGCACAGGCAGTTTATTGGCTTCCTTTGGAGTAAGTCGCACAAATCGCTCTGGCACATAATCAATAGGAAATTGACCAATATAATGCTCATACCACGGACGATAAAATTCACTTTCACAGCGCGTACAATAGGTATATGGAATGTGCTCTCGTCGCTCACCAAGCCTTGCTTTTATAATAAGTCCAGAGGTCTCTTTCCAGATAACAACCTCACCTGCTTGAGAAATATGTGGTTTTTTTTCTTGCATACAGCCCCACTGTATTATTGATATTGCAAGTAACACCGAAACTTTAAATATAGAATTTCTCATTTAAGTACTCTTATACTTATTTACAACAAATACAAATCAATCTTGAGCTCACGTAGGGTGCAATAAGCCAAAGCGCATTGTACCAACCTCAATCAAACTCGTCCCCAGCAATGATCTGCACACCCCAATCCAAATCAACGACACATTGATTGAACGTCGATACAACCAATCCCATGGCTTTGCAACATAACCATGCTTAACAGGATTATAGTGAATGTAATCCATATGCTGACGATAATCCACCTCATCACTGATTCAATGACCCCAAAACCGCCACTGCCAGATACCACGCTCACCGTGTTTTTTTCTCAGAAATCATTAATATTCGGTTTTCGCAATCGCTTTAGAAAAATGACTTTTAATCAATCGGCAATGTACAGCGTAATCATAATCCGTAACTGGAGTTCTTAGATGCAATTTATATGTTCAGGTAAAAAGTAAAGGGATGATAAATTACAAATTATCTAAACATCAAAATACACACGCCTGACCATACTGTATGCATTGCGAATCGATCACATTCCAAATAATAAAATAAACATTATTAATCAATATCTTAAAATTTAACTCAATCATCAAAATCCAAAATCCAAAATCCAAAATCCAAAATCCAAAATCCAAAATAATAATCACAAAAGCGAGTACCCAATAGTCTTGCTTAACGAAATATCGTCCCCTGACTATAAATACGATAGTTATTTAAACACTATGTGTCAAACCTAACAGACAGGTCGAGTGATGAATCCTAATATTGGGTGTAGAAGGTATTTTTAGCGTAAGTTATCGTCAAGAGGGAATTATGATAAACCATAAAATATGGCCGCTAGCATTACTAGCCCTGAGCCAAAGCGTACTCGCTGTGGAGCCACCAACTGCTGGCAGCCAGATACAACAAATACCACCATCACCCACTCCACAAAAAGAAGTGCCTAAAATCAGTCTTGTACCCAGTAATACTCCTCCAACGACCGAGTCTAACCAAGTAAAAATTCGTGTACAGGCTCTGGACCTAGTTGGGATACATGTTTATTCAGAAGCAGATCTAATTAACCTCACAGGGTTTAAATCAAATAGTGAAATGACACTCTCAGATCTGCGGATCATGGCTACGAAAATCGCAGATTATTATCATAAAAATGGTTATTTTGTGGCACAAGCCTATCTTCCTGCACAGGATATTAA
>JACMMY010000162.1 GCA_014378805.1 Moraxellaceae bacterium | reverse complement strand
TCACTAAATTGACGTAACTCATTGTCTAAATCTAAAAGACATCGGATGGATTCATGTCATTTAGAGCCAGCATTAACCCTTTGCGTTGAGTGCATCCAAAGCTTGCTGATAATGATTTGCATGACGCTCTTCAACTCTGGCTAATGCAGCAAAACGTTTGGCAGCTTTTTCAAGAACCGCTTGGAATTGGCTGGCATGAACGCGTGACTCTTCAATCTGTTCATCGTATTCAGCAATGGCTGCCTTATTGCCTTCTTCAACGGCCAAATGACGAAATTTAGGGTACATTTCAGTGTATTCGTAAGTTTCGCCTTCGATGGCAATTTGCAATGCTTTAGCCGAAGTCATTTGCGCTTTAGGGTAGAGCAAATCTAAATGTCCGAAAGCGTGTAAAACTTCTTGAGACGCGGTGTCTTCAAAAATTTTCGCGGTATCTTCATCACCCATTTCACGGGCAAGTTTAGCGAAATAACGGTATTTAATATGCGCCATTGATTCGCCAGCAAAAGCCGCTTCCAAGTTTTGAATCGTTACAGAGGGTGCTTTGTTGTCATCAGTTTTCATAATAGCCTCGCTTGATGGTTTGTTTCTTTGGGTTGCTAGGTAATAGTGTGTTTGGAGCTGCATGTTCATCGAGTTCAATATGGACGCGGTTTGTTTGCAATTCGATAAAGCTAATATAGCGAGTTAATTAACACTTGTAAAACCGTTAATAAAGTTAATGTTAATCGTAAAAAACGATCAAAGGTTGTCTTTCAATACGCTTGCCTTGGCGAGCAGTGAAAATATTGTCATTACAAAGTTACTCCGTAGCGACAACGCCAAGACTGTGATTAGCGAGATTTCCATCATTTTGAATCAAATGTTCTGCACTCGGATTGAATGTATCAGGATTTGCCATTGCCCAAAGTTGAGTATAGACGTCAGATTTTTCCTCATTTTTAATTAAGCTACTATTTTTTAAAAAATAGTAATGCTTTGAAAATAAGCGAATCTGTCCATCAGGACCACGACGAATGACGTGGTATGGCTCTAAGTCATCAGGATGAGTCACGCCAACTGCACCCATAATTTCAGCCAGCGCTTGCATTGTGCCAGCGTGAAAATTTTTGACACGTTCAGCTTTATCAGGCACAACCAAGGCGCGTTGACGATACTCATCTTGTGTTGCAACGCCAGTTGGACATTTGTCAGTGTTACATGTACGCGATTGAACACAACCGAGAGCAAACATAAAACCACGTGCGCTATTGCACCAGTCTGCACCCAGTGCCAGCATCCGCGCAACATCAAAACCACTGATGATCTTACCACTGACACCGACACGAATTTTGTCACGAATGCCTGCGCCGACTAAGGTGTTATGCACCATGAGGAAACCGTCTCGCAGCGGCATGCCGATGTGATCCATAAATTCAGTATTGGCCGCACCTGTCCCCCCTTCAGCACCATCAACCACAATAAAATCAGGATAACAATCCATGATGATCATTGCTTTAACGATCGCCATAAATTCCCAGGGATGCCCAATACATAATTTAAAGCCCACAGGTTTACCACCTGATAAGTCGCGAAGTTCCTGAATAAAGCGGATAAGTTCGCGCGGTGTTGTAAAGGCTGTATGTGAAGGCGGAGAAATACAATCTTGAGCAACAGGAATACCGCGTGTTCTCGCAATTTCTGGCGTGACTTTTTCAGCGGGCAATAAGCCACCCAATCCAGGTTTTGCACCTTGGCTAATCTTAATTTCAATCATTTTGACTTGCGGGTTTTGCGATTTTTTTTGAAACTCTTCAGGACTAAATTTTCCGTCTAAGGTACGGCATCCATAATAACCAGATGCAATTTCCCAGACCAGATCACCTTTAGATTCAAGATGGTATGGGCTTAATGATCCTTCACCCGTGTCGTGATAAAAGTGTCCCATTTCTGCACCACGATTCAATGCACGAATAGCATTTGCCGATAACGCACCAAAGCTCATGGCGGAGATATTAAAAACGGATGATGAGTAAGGTTGGAGACAGTCTTTGTTGCCGATCACGATGCGAAAATCATGTTCTTTGAGTTTCATTGCGCTGATGGACTGCGTCATCCATTCACTGCCACCTTCATACAGGTTGCTGATGGTGCCGAAAGCACGTGTGTCATTTTCCTGCTTAGCGCGTTGGTAAACCAATGCGCGCTGTTCGCGCGAGAATGGCAATTCGTCGGTATCACTTTCAATGAAATATTGGCGAATTTCAGGACGAAACTCTTCAAGAATGAAGCGCATGTGTCCAATAATTGGATAGTTGCGTAAAATCGCGTGCTTGTGTTGAAAACGATCGCGGATGCCCAGTAGTACGAATCCGCCCGCAATGATTGCCAATAGCCAAAAATGGTAAAGACCAAATAGAAGGGTTAAAAGCGTAAATAAAATCCAAATGCTGTAACGCGGTAATGTGCGAACGGTTGTTTTTGCCGTTGGGGATATAAGTGATTCTAGGCGCAGCTTTGACATGAATATTGCCCTTCATCATGATAATAACGAGTGTTTCTCTGACAGTTTGATGGTTCAACCCAATAATTTGATACTGTAAATTATTGCTTGATTATCAATTGTGCGATTCATGTATTTAATTGATGCAAACTTGGCAGACACAACTGACAGTGATATGAAATTTACTGCATAATATAAGGATAATTTTTGTGTTCTTTCTATCTTTTATTAGAGCGTTAAAAGGAAAATATCATGGCAGTAGGCGATTTACAAATGCCGGTAATGCAACCGGTCAAAGGGGTACGAATTGGAATCGCCGAAAGCTATATACGCTATCAAAATCGCCGTGATTTGGTTGTTTTCGAGTTGGCTGAAGGGACTACGACAGCAGCGGTTTTTACTCAAAATTCATTTTGTGCAGCACCCGTTTTGGTTGCACGCGAAAACCTCAGTCATGCCAATCCGCGTTATTTAGTCATCAATACTGGCAATGCGAACGCCAGTACGGGCACGCAAGGTCTAAAAAATTGCCATGAAAGCTGTCAAGCATTAGCAGATTTGACACACGTCAATGCTAATCAGGTGTTGCCATTTTCGACAGGTGTGATCGGTGAGCAATTGCCTGTTGATCGTCTTATTGCAGGATTACCCGCTGCATTGGACGCCTTGAGTGAAAATGCATGGACCCAAGCTGCTCATGGGATCATGACCACCGATACTTTGCCGAAAGGCGCCAGCGAAATTCTAATGCTCAATGGTGAAACCTATACAATTACGGGAATTAGCAAAGGCGCGGGGATGATTCGTCCAAATATGGCGACCATGTTGGGTTTTGTAGCGACCGATGCGCCAATTGCCCGCGATGTATTGCAGTCATTATTAACTAACGCGGTGAATCAATCCTTTAATCGTATCACCATCGATGGTGACACATCGACCAATGATTCATGTGTGTTGGTGGCGACAGGTCAGGCAGGTGGTGCGCCTCTAAACTCGATTTCTGATGAGCGTTATCCTGATTTTGAAGCGGCATTTAATCGTATTTTTTTGCGTTTAGCTCAACTGATCGTTCGTGATGGTGAGGGTGCGACCAAGTTTATGACTGTGCGTGTTGAAGGAGGCTTACATACACAAGAGTGTTGTGATGTCGCCTATCGTGTTGCGCATTCACCGCTGATTAAAACGGCATTTTTTGCGTCTGACCCAAACTGGGGGCGTATCGTCTGTGCAATTGGTAACGCGGGTTTAATTAATTTGGATGTATCCAGAGTTCAAGTCCATTTGGATCATGTCCAAATTGTTAAAGATGGCGGCGCAAATCCAGATTACACAGAAGCAGAAGGGGCTGCAGTCATGGCGCAACCCGAAATTGGTATACGTATCAGTTTAGGACGCGGCACTGCGGTCGATACAGTTTGGACATGTGACTTTTCATATGACTATGTCAAAATCAACGCAGATTATCGTTCTTAATAAATCTAAATAAAGTGAGCACTTTTTCTGGATTTTTTAATGTATTTCATGATCATTTTTTGTGAAATAGACGACTAATAATGAGTGTTATAAAGGGCAGGCCTAAATATCTGCCCTTTAACTAAGCTGCGTACCTCTAAAATACAATTTATAAGTCAAAGAGCATCAAAAGAACACAAAATATCAACAGTTCTTCTCGCATGTGTTTATTTTTTAATAAATATTTTTAAATCAAAACCCAATGCACTTCGATAAGCGAAGAGTCATTGTAAAAACGCGCTTTAACCTATCTTACGCGCTAAAAATTCCAAAATTTATTTTGAAACATCAACAATTTGTATTATTGATTAAGTGGTGAGTTAATGATTCATAAACCGATGCATGACTTTCTTGAGTTTTTTTATCGTACAAGACGAATCTATTATTCAATATTTGTTGCTCTTGTTTGGGTGGCATCTCATGGTCAAACCAGTATTGCCAGCACACCTAATTCAGTCAACAGTTTAGTAAAATGGACTGATCCAACACCCTCAGCCTTACAGCCTTTTGATGGCCCAGAGGCACTTGCTGAGCTGACTGGTTCGACTTTGTTCTTCTATCCACAAGCAAAATCAACGTCGTCACTCCCGTATACATCGGGGCCAAAAACCTATCAAAATGTTCAATATGTGACAGGTGCAATGGTTGTTCCTGCATCAGTAGATCAAGTTGAAAAGTTATTATCTAACTATGCGGCTTATACTAAATTATTCCCGAAAATTACCGATGCCGATGTGCTGGTCAATGAACAATCGGGCAATCTTAAAACGGATTCCAATGCTCGTATAAGAAGTATTGTTAAATATCATATGCATATCAAAATTCCGATTCCATTATTGAGCTTTAATGAGGATCTGATCATGCAGCATGAACGAACGCATAACAGTATTTCAACACTGATCATCAGTTCACCGATTCAATATGGCTCTGGGAAGTTTGAGTGGTTTCCATTAAAAAATGGTAAAACCTTGGTGACACTCACTCAGTGGGGAGATTTAGATCGTCCAAAAGGATTTTTGGTGAAAACAATTCTAGCGGCGATGCCTGAACTGAAATACGCTATTCCAAATGGTGTTCAGGGTTTTGTTATGGAGTCTTTGCGACAGCGCCTCAATCCTGATGTCGTGACTAAAGCGACGCCGATACAGTCTATTGTTCCAAATTTTGATTTAAATAATACCCAAGAAGTACAGATTTTAAAGTTATTAAGACAAGGCGGGACTGTCCAATTTAGTCATCAGCCTGTTTGGGCGATTGCTGGAGGGCACACTGAAAAATTTTTATTTGTGAGTTCGTTTTATAATATGCCTGTCTCTTCTGATAAGGCTAAAGCAGGTTTGATTAATCTGAGTAATTTTCCTAGTATTTATAGCCAAGTACGTAAAGTGACTACGAAAAAATTAAATAACGGCAGTACCGATAACGATCTTAAAATTGGTATCGGGTTAGGAGTGATATCTATTCCGATGCATGTAAAACTCTTTTATATTCATGAACCTGAACAAAATAGCTATCGATTTTCTAGTTCTGGAGGAGATGTGGAGTTCGTTCAAGGTCGAATCATATTTAAAGAATTAAGCCCTAAAAACACATTGATTCATCTGATTGCTGCAGGGAAATTAGGCGAGAATCCACCACTTTTGCTGAAGCTGGCCAAGAATTTACCATACCCTGATTATTTGCCGAGCGTGGGTTCTGCAACAGTCATTTTTGAAAAAACAAAGACTTGGTTGCAGAAGTGATTGACATTGGCAAAGATGCATTAAGTTTAAACTTGCATTTTGATTATGATTGGCTAAAATATAACCACTGTTTGAGAGCGATGACTTTAAACCAGAATTTTGATGAGTGCGTCATTTTGCGAGATTTAGAAAAAAAATTGATCTAATTAGCAGACGCCCCCTTTTTTTCGGACGTTGACCAAATTGGTGACGTTAGAATGCTCGAAGCCCTAGCATTCACTAGGTTTTTTGTTTTCTAGGCTTGATATTCATCTGATTATATACTTCGCAAAAATCAAAATATCATCTTAGTTCCGTTGCACGGACTCAAGACATGCTGGGATCTATTACGCATTACAATTCTAAGTTGTGATCATAGTTTTTGTATTGTGATAACTTCTGTTAGGTTTGGTTTGACGCATTTTTTTAACAACTGAATCGTTTATATAAATTGGAAAAAAACTGAAATGAAACTCAAGAAATTACCGCGTTTTAAAGCGCGAAACTTGCTAGTGCTGCATCCGTTATTACATAAAGGTGGCGTACATCAGGCTGCTGACGTGGATACCGCACGTATGCGTGAGCGCAAACGCGAGCAGACGCGCCTACGCAAAACAAATTGGCTAGAGGGTACAACCTCTTTATGATTGTAAAATTAGCGTTATTTTAACGCTAAATAATAACGCTTAGTCTCTTGTCACCGTCCGCAAAACCCCTACAATGAATACAGTAACTTAAACACACGCGTTAGGCGGATCTGCAATGCCCTCATTATTAAAACCTATTACCTATGCCGTCAGACAAACGCGAATGGGTCTTCGTAATTCAATTAATCGTCGTAGCAATCCTGAAAAATATTTCCTACAAGACAAAACTGAACGCATCGAACTCCTTCGTGAAGGTTTGTTTTCTGTACATTATTATCCTGCGCTTCAAAATAATCGTGTAAACATTGAGGGCGAGTCTGTTTCTGTTAATAAAAAGCATTTTCCAATACCACTGATCCTCGTACCTCCGTTGGGTGTTTATGCATGGATTTTTGATTTGATGGCGGATCGTTCTCTGGTTCGTTATTTTCTTGCACGTGGCTTTGAGGTCTATTTAATTGACTGGGGTAAGCCAGGTCCAAACGAATCGCAGTTAACCTTAGAAAACTATACCCTGAATTGGTTTCCAAAAGCCGTTGCGGCCGTTCAATCCCATAGTGGTCAAACTGAAGTGTCACTTTTAGGCTATTGCATGGGTGGTTTGTTGTCACTTATATACACCGCAGCAAAAGGGACATCACATGTTCGTAATTTAATTACAATTGCATCGCCTGTAGATCTTCATAAAATGACCAATGGCGTGGGAAAAATATCAAAATTACTCTCAGGCCCAACTGGTTTGATTCGCCGAATCACGGGGCCGCAACTTGCAAAATTAGATGCCAGTGTTTTTCACGTGGATGGCAAAATTTTATCGCTTTTATTTAAAGCGTCATCTCCAATGGGTACGCTAACCAGTTATATCGATTTAATTAAGAATCTGGCGGATGACGATTATGTCAGTCGCTATATGACCATGAATGAATGGTTTAGCAATATGCCTGATTATCCTGGAGCAACGGTTCGCGAACTGCTCATGAAGTTAGGGATTGCTAACCGAATGCATCGGGGTCATTTTAGTTTAGGAGGGCAAGAAGTCAGTTTTGATCGCATCAAAAGTTCTTTACTCGCGTTTGCTGGTGATAGCGATGTGATTGCAACTGTCGCTTCAGCCAGTGCGATTATGAGTGTGGTTGGTTCTTTAGATAAAACCTTTCAAGTCGTTTCGGGTGGGCATGCCGGTGTGTTTACTGGCAGTAAAGCGGCACAGTCTACGTGGGCTATTGCTGCGGATTGGCTGGAGCTACGCTCAGATTTAGGTTCAGATGTTAATAGTGCTGCTACGGAAGTTACGCCATCATGAATACTAAAGCCGAACAGTTATTTGAGATGATTAATGCGCGTAACTCAGATGGTTCGCTTTCTGATCCAGCGCCCAGTGCTGATGAGTTGGCGTTTGCCATTCAAGCGGGACTAACAGCGCCTGATCATCATCGTTTGCAACCTTGGCGTTTTCAGACGGTCCAAGGGGATGCGCGCATTAAGATGGGCGAGGTTTTGCGTCAAGCCCTCGTTGCACGCGGTGAAACCGATGAAGATGTATTACGTAAAATAAGTACGCAACCTTTACGTGCGCCGTTGATTTTGATTTGTATTGTGCATCCACAAGCGCATCCAAAAGTGCCCGTTCAAGAACAAATTCTGAGCACAGGCGCAGCTGTTCAAAATATTTTACTGATGATTAAAGCGCTCGGCTATGGTGCGATCTGGCGGACTGGGGCGATAACAGAGTCGCCAGTAGTGAAGCAAGCGTTCGGTTTAGCTGAGCCAGATATTATTGTAGGATTTGTCTATATTGGTTCATTATCGCGTGAAATACCCACTCGCGCTCGAATCAGTGAGGATGGTTTTCTAAAAGAGTGGCCTTAAAGTATTCATCATTTTTTAATTGATGATGGGTATGACAAAAAATTTAGTTTTAAAATGGATAAGTAGTACTGATGACTGACATCGCAATAGATAAGAAATCACAAGGCCCAGCATTATGTGCACCAATGCGTGTTACGGTACTGGGTGGCGGTAGTTTTGGTACAGCAATCGCCAATCTCGCATCACGTAATGGCTGTGATACACGCATGTTTATTCGTGATGCTGCGGTTGCTAAAGAAATGCAGGAAACCCGTCGCAATCAGCGTTATTTACCTGATTTTGTGATGGACGAAAAGTTATCATTCACCAATGACCTTGAGTTTGCAGTCCGTGATCGAGATTTGATTCTGGTTGCCATCCCAAGTAGTAATTTTCGCACCGTACTACGCCAAGTTGCGCCGTTTATTTCAGCTCAAGTCGTCGTGTCACTGACCAAAGGTATTGAGCCGGACAGCTTTGCCTTGATGAGTGATATTATTCGTGAGGAGCTTCCACAAGTTGCTTATGGCGTTTTGTCTGGCCCAAATTTGGCTAAAGAACTCATGGCTGGAGTTCCTGCTGGAACAGTGATCGCGAGTCCGAGTGAGGCTGTGCGAAGTGCTGTGCATCAAGCATTGGCGAGTGCTTTGTTCCGTGTATTTGCCAATACGGATGTGCAGGGTGTTGAGTTGGGTGGGGCACTAAAAAACATTTATGCGGTGGCGATGGGTATGGGCGCAGCCTATCACTTGGGCGAAAATACGCGTGCCATGCTGTTGACAAGGGCATTGGCTGAGATGAGTCGTTTTGCAGTAAAATTAGGCGCTAATCCACTGACTTTTTTAGGATTATCGGGTGTTGGTGATTTGATTGCGACTTGTAGTAGTCCTCTGAGTCGTAATTATCAAATTGGCTTTGCCTTGGGCAGTGGCAAAACCTTAGAGCAATCCGTCAAAGAGTTGGGTCAGACAGCCGAAGGGATCAATACCATTCGCCAAGTCCGCGCACAGGCGTTGGCATTGGATGTGTATATGCCACTGACTTGCGCCTTGTATGATGTGATTTTTGAAGGGAAGCCGCCATTGGGTATCGCCTTATCGTTGATGCAAACTGGGCATCGTAGTGATGTCGAATTTGTGTTGCCCCATGCTGAACCACAACCACTTAACATTTAAGTCGGCAATTATTATTGACAATTATTAAAAGGATTTAAAAAGTCATTATGCAATTGATTTTAATGCGACACGGTGAGGCTGAACCGTATCAAGCCAATGATGCGGTGCGGAATTTAACCACACGTGGCGTGGCTCAAGCACATTTAACCGCTCAACAGGTTTTGGAAAAATATCAACCTGATTTGTTGGTTGCCAGTCCGTATGTCCGCGCACAACAAACCGTTGGTGCTTTTCAACAACAATTACCGAATGTTCAGTTGCACATTTTAGATGAAATTACACCTGATGCTGATCCACGGATTGCATTAGATGCTTTAACCTTGCAAGCATCACAATATTCCGCACAATGTATCGTTGTAGTCTGTCACATGAATGTGATTGCATATATCGCTGGACTTTTATTGGATGAAGACCCTGAGATTTTTGGTTTAGCTGAAGCACGGGTATTTGAGCAGCCATTCATTTTATTAGGATTATCTGTTGAGACGGCGCGATTTTTACCATTGGTTGATACACTATGAGTCGACGGATAACCAGTAAATTAGCACGAATGGCTGGGAGAAAATAACAATGCTGTATTTATGGATGCCAGAATACGGCGCAATCGGTCAAGATGTGAGTTCAGTAACGAATACTTTTCGTTGGCGTGCTTCTAAATCAAATAGCTCCACACCATCTTCCTCAGAAGGTTGGCAGATGGCGCAAGGCTGGGATGCATTGCTCGCTGCAACTGCTCCTGAAAATGAGCAGGAAGTGACGGTATTTTTTCCGACTTCTAGTGTACAAATGCTGCGTCAAACGATGTCTCGTCCGCAATTGCGTCAGTTGGGTAGCAATGGTGTTCGTTACTTGCTTGAAGAATACACGCTAACTCCCATTGATCAACTCGATGTACGTTATCAACATCGTGGCAATGATCTCACTGTGCTCGCCAAGCCGCAGCAAGATGTCGCGGCATTACTCGCCAGTTTTGGGTTAACGCCTTGGCGTGTTGTTGCGGCTTTGCCTGATTTTTTATTATTGCCCATGGTGGAGGGGCGTGCAACGTTACTCCTTGATGGTACTCATCGCATTCTGCGTTTAGATGAGTCCTATGCGGTATCTGCGGACAATTTAGATATCACACTTGCGCGACTGAATGATATTCAACAGATTCAAGTCATTGGTCAGTTAAACGATGCTGATCGCGCCACATTAGATGCCCAGAAAACTGGGTCTGGTCTTGATTGGGTTTTGTTGGATACCCCAGTTTCTGCTGTATTCCCTATTGATGGCATT
>JACMMY010000161.1 GCA_014378805.1 Moraxellaceae bacterium | reverse complement strand
TTAAATATGCCAAAGAAAATATTTCAAAAAAGCATTTGCTGGCGATGACATGTGGTTTTGAGCATTTGACCGCGATCTTGGGTGAGCATATGTTGACTCATCCAGAGGAGTTTGCGGGATTAGATCCGATTGTGCGTCCAATGTGGTTTTGGCATGCGCTTGAAGAAACGGAGCATAAAGCGGTTGCGTTTGATGTGTATCAGCATTTGTATGCTGATGATAAAACGCGTTTGCGGATTATGAAAATTGTGACGCGGATTTTTATTTTTAGAATCATGTCGATGACGACAATGACGTTGCTGAAAGATAAAAAATCGCGCTTTAACGTGCGTCAAAATGCGTATGGTTTGTATCGGATTACCAAGATTGCACGCGCGATTTCAGCGAATTATCAGGAGTATTTCGAGCCAGGTTTTCATCCGAATAATCGGGATACGAGGGTGCTGACGAAACAATGGCGTGCGCGGTTGTTTCCGAATGGGGATGAGCAGGGGACTGCGATGGATTATGCGGCGTGAGGTGTTTTGTCGCTGAAATGGTGTTGCTTGAAAGTGGTGTAGAGTAATGGGTTGGAGTCCTGCATACGCTTGCTGATTAGATGGTGGTTGGGCAGCCCACGTGCAACGTGGGCGCCAGAAAAAAGTGGTTTAGATTTGGATGTAGAGTGATGGGCTGAAGCCCATCCTACGCTGGCTGGTTCTACCCACGATCGAATACACATGAATCTAACTCACTGTAAACCGCCATGTTTTCCGTAATATATTCTGAAAGAGTCAGCTTAAATTTTTCTGCATTAATGCTAGATGTAATGCCACAGAAATTCTTAATCCTTCCTGTGGCATCCTTAAGGTTTTGGTTCACTATGTCAGTTACAAATTGATCATATGAGACCTCATCGAATGCCAAGCCATTTTTAGCACAGTAATTAATCAAGACTTCTTTATCATATAGATAGTTCTCGATTTCCCACCTTTTTAAAACTCTATGGTTGTTTGGATTATTCTGAAGGTATACCTGCCGATCATTTTCACTTGTAGCTCTTCCTGATGCCATGTCCCTGTGTTTTAATATAAAAATATCAAGATCTGAAAAAACTTTGCTCAATATTGCAATAGCAATATCGCTTCTTTGATCTAGTTCTGTATTTCCCCCGCTCGAAACAAAGAGCGCGTCATGATAGGTCTCTGAAAACACATTATTAAAAACATTTGCATCCAAGCCTCTCTCGGCTCCATTTCGACCAGGGCTATCTCTACCTTCACAATAAATTATACTTTTAGGGCAAACTAGGTTTGCTAAGTCATCTAGTGCTATCGAAAAAATGTCCTTCCAGCTAGCTTTTGATCCTTTCATAGGAGTTAGAGTGTATGGCTTGGAAGCCAAATCATATTCACTTTTGAATTGAATAACTTGGCAATCCGCTCTTAATTCTTCTTGAAGTGTTCTAAGAAATCCAATGCTATGCGTTGTAATCCATATTTGGCATTTATCACCTACCAAGCGATTGATCTCTAAAAGAATATTTTTTTGTATTGATGTATTGATATGAAGCTCTGGTTCATCTAACAAAAATATAGTTTCACTGTATTCATCTTTCCTAAGATATAAATCTAGAAGAATATCCACGACCTCCTTCTCACCTGATGAAAGCACATTAAACTCAAATCGATTCGGGTGGTCTTTTTTATGAAAGTAAAGTGTTCCCTCTGAAGCCTCGATATCTCCAATACTGCATATCTCTATATCAAGACACTTGGATATAGATGCATTTAAATCGCCTATTATTTTCGTCTTAGCTTCGCTAGGCTTACAGTCGGTTTCATGTAAGTATTTATTGAACTTAATATACAGGCGACGATAGTTTTCTTCCATTTTATCATCGAGATCAGATGCTGATGAAGCGCCATAGCTATTTAATCTAATTTCATTTGTTGCTTGCGACTGGGAAACTTTTAAGTTGCTGTTGTATCTATAAGGGCTTCGAAACGAAAAGATGGTGTTTTCCTTTCCCGTTTTAGCCCTTTCTTGTCGTATTTGTTGATAGCCACCCTCAGAAAACTCAATATTTATATTTTGATAATTATAATTAGGGGTTTTATTCATCGAGTGGTATTCGTGATTCTTTCCGCCTTTATTTCCAATTTGATTGTGAGCGTTATTGTGAAAAAGCATTCCATCTAAAACACTACTCTTGCCACAGCCATTAGGGCCAACCAATGCAATTATACGTTTAGGATCATCACCTAAATCTATTGTCAACTCAAAGAATCTTTTATAGCCATTCATCAATTGCAGTTTTTTTATTCTCATTAATTTCTCAATTTCTAATGGGATGGACTAATTTAGGCCGCTAACTACTCTTATGCAGCAGTGGTGACAAATAAGATGCCAAAACGTGCCATATAAGATACTTATTGTGATTGAAAAATATAATACTTACGACTGCTAATGTGTCATTAAGCTGTATCTAAGTCAATATAGATAAACATCTTTTATTTTTCATGATCCAATATAGTCGTGATTAAATATTCAAAAGTCCGCTCTTATTGTGCAAAAAATAATTGGCTTCCTTTGTTAGCCCATCTTTACACCATTTTTACACCCCTCCCCAGACTTTCTATACCGTCTTAATAGGCAACTTCCTATCCTGTACTTATCGTATTTTCGACGGATAAGGGGAAGGTCATGAGCCTGACTTATGGTTTAGCGGGTTTGCTTGCATTGGGCTTGCTGATTTATTTGGTGTACGTGCTGATAAAGCCGGAGGCATTCTAATGAATACTTTAGCTCTTGGGCAAATCGTACTTTATCTCGTGGTTCTCTTTGCCTTGGCACAACCGCTCGGTCGCTATTTGGTGGCGGTACTTGAAAAAGGCTTGCCCGGCAAAGCTGCACGAATCGAAAGCAAAGTACTGGGTGTACTCGGCATCAAAACCGATGCAGCATCCGAGATGAATTGGGTGGCGTATGCCGTTGCGATTATGGCCTTTAATCTGCTCGGTGTTCTCGCAGTATTTAGTGTTCAGATGCTGCAAGGTTATTTGCCGTTTAATCCGCAGAATTTCGTCGCGCCAACTTGGCATTCAGCGTTGAATACCGCAGTCAGCTTCGTGACCAATACCAATTGGCAAGGTTACTCTGGCGAAAGCACGATGAGTCATTTCACTCAAATGACCTCATTAGCCGTGCAGAACTTTGTTTCAGCGGCAACAGGTTTAGCGGTTGCGTTTGCTTTGATTCGTGGTTTTGTTCGTCGCTCAACCAAGACGCTGGGTAATGCGTGGGTCGATTTGTGGCGCGGTACGGTTTATGTGTTATTGCCGTTATCCTTGATTGTTTCAATGTTATTTGTCGGGCAAGGTGTGATCCAAAATTTCTCGCCAGATGTGACTGCGACGACAATACAAGGTGCGCATCAGACGATGTCGATGGGTCCAGTCGCGTCGCAAGAGGCGATTAAGCTGTTGGGAACAAATGGCGGTGGTTTTTTTAATGCGAACTCCGCACATCCTTTTGAAAATCCAACACCTTTTAGTAATTTTATTCAAATGCTGGCGATTTTCTTAATTCCAGCTGCGCTGTGTTTTGCCCTAGGTCGAATGAGTGGTGATATGCGTCAAGGTGGCGTAATCGTGGGTGCGATGACATTAATCTTTGTTGTTGCATTTGCCGTGGCTGTTCGTGC
>JACMMY010000160.1 GCA_014378805.1 Moraxellaceae bacterium | reverse complement strand
TGATCCTGAATGAAAAGTGCAATCTCATCCAACGCATCATTCGAAGTCTTCAGTAATGCATTAAACATCTGGAAATTATGCCACATGCCCGCATAAACATGATGCTCGACCTTCACACCTGATCGTTCTGCATGTTTGGCTAACTGCAATGCATCATCCAATAACACTTCTTCACTTCCCACTTGAATGAGCATTGGCGGCAAACCGCTCAAATCAGCCAATATGGGTGATATACGCGCATCAGCACTCTGAATATCTCCTCGATAAGCATCCGCTCCGCGCTTCAATATTTCTTTGGTCAACATCGGATCACGCCATTTATTTTTTTCAAACGAACTACCACATAGTGTCATGTCTAAAAATGGAGAAATCATGACTGTTGCCGCAGGCAAAGCGACATTTCTTTCACGCAGCTCAACCAGCAAGGCTAAAACCAGCGCACCACCTGCAGAATCGCCCCCGAGAACGATATGTTCAGGTTGGTATCCTTTTGCAAGGAGCGCCTGATAAGCAGCAAGACAATCATCAAATGCAGCCGGATACGGATGTTCAGGCGCTAAACGATAATCCAGCATATAAACAGTCGCGCCACTTCTCGCGGCGATTTCGCTACCTAAAGCGCGATGTGTCCGCACCGAGCCAGCAACAAAAACCCCACCGTGGATATGTAAAAACGCATAATTGGGTAGATCCGTTTGATTAACGTGGCGCTTGAGCATCAAACTTTCAGCACTGACCCCACCTAACGAAATACTTTCAACATATACATCTGAACGCGCTTTAAAAACGACTGAGCTAAGCTCCATGCCATTGCGAAAAAAACCCAACGGCAACGGTAAGCGACTCGGTAACTTAAATGATGCATTCAGTGCAAATTTAATCGCTGACGTTGTAATCCGATCGATGTATTTCAAAATAAATTATCCTTTAATAACTGATGTTTGAATTAATGCTCAAAACTTAACGAACGGAATCAAACTTTTGATGCATTCGCTGATAAAAAGCGAATAAATGAGGATGCTGCTCATCCACTTTTAGCCCAGCCAGTCGACCGAAATCAAGTGCTGCATACAAAATCAGATCTGCAATGCTCAAGGTATTTCCAGCTAAATAAGGGACGACTTGTAAACGTCGATCAAAGTAAGCAAACCGAGATAATGCACGGCGGCGAGCGACTGGTGCAATTTCTGGAACCTGTTCATACTTACCCTCCCAAAATGGATGACCATGCTGAAATGCAGTAATCAAAGGTAATAAAATTTCAAGCTCAGCTTGACGCGCATATTGGTTGATTCGAACTTGTTCCATCAACTCAACGCCAAATAATGGATTTTGAGGATAAGTGCCTTCAATATAGCGACAAATCGCCATCGATTCGGTAATCACTTGCCCATCATCCAACTCCAATGCTGGAATTTGACCAAATGGATGTACTTGTAAATAATCTGGCGTGCGATTCTCGCCGCCCGCAAGATTAACTTCAATCACATCCAAACCAATATCCACTGGATTCAGTCCTTTTGCAGCCAAAAACAATAAGACACGACGTGGATTTGGCGCGCGTTGCGCAGTAAAGAGCTTCATCTTGTTATATCCTTTTCAATTAAAGTCTCAATCATGACGGAAGTGATTATGAAAGTTATGAGGCAGGGTTAAAAATAACACTAAACTACTGACTGTAAAATATTAAATGAAGATATCAATACTCAGCCAATCCGTTCTCGTTATTTGATCGAACAACTAAGTAAACATTATGAACTATTGACGTTTACTGAAATAGTCGCGAAATAACGACTTTTTAAGAATAGATTCATGTAGCTAAACTGTATTGGTCAGACTAATACAGTTTAAAAGTTAGAAATAATCAAAAAAATGAAACGTCAATAGCAGCTCAGCATACTCATGAATCATACGACATAAATCACTGACCACTAAACAAACCAAATAAAGATGGATCACCTCTATTCGTACTGTCTTCGTTACTTGTGGTCTTTATTTCTGCAGCTGGACGCTCACCAATCGCAACAGCAAGCTTGACCTGTTGTTCCCCGCGTTTCACGAGTAGATTAACCTTAGAATTTGGCTTTTGTGCCGCAACTTTTTGAATCAGCTGCCCAGCAGTTGAAACTGCTTCGTTATTGACGGTCAAGATCACATCGTTGCTTTGGAGTCCTCCACGATCTGCAGGTCCATTTTTAAGCGTCCCCACAATTCGAACGCCTGACGAAACACCAGATTCAACACCTTCTGTTGGATCTTCTTGATTACGGACTTGAATACCCAGCCAACCGCGCGTTACTTTGCCACTTTGCACAATATCCAGCATCACTTGCTGTGCCAAATTCGCAGGAATCGCGAAGCCAATACCCATTGAACCGCCTGTACGCGAAAAAATCGCCGTATTCACGCCAACCAAATTCCCGGCTACATCAATCAGTGCGCCACCTGAATTACCTGGATTAATCGCCGCATCGGTTTGAATGAAATCTTCAAACGCATTAATGCCCAGCCCCGAACGACCAATTGCAGACACAATCCCATGAGTGACTGTCTGTCCCACACCAAATGGATTACCAATCGCGAGGACAATATCGCCGACTTCAGTTGGATTTTTACAGAATGGTAAAACGGGTAAACCCGTCAAATTGACTTTAATCACCGCAAGATCACTATCAGGATCAGTCCCAATCACCGTTGCAACTGCACGACGACCATCTTGCAAAGCAACAATGATTTTATCGGCTTGAGCAACCACATGATTATTGGTCAGGATATAACCATCAGAAGTCGCGATTACACCCGAACCTAAACTGGTCGGTTGTGCAGCATCATTTTGACCATTGTTGAGTTGATCACCATCTTGATGAAATTCAAAAAAGCGACGTAACACAGGATCGTCAATTTGTGAATGCGCTCGCACTTTTTGAGTTGTGTAAATATTAACAACCGCTGGTGCGGCGACTTTGACAGCAGAATGGTAGGATGCAACAGTACCAGGCGCTTGAGACATGACCAACTCAGAGTTGGTCATAGCAAGTGTTTCTGGATGCTGACGCCACTGCTCTCGCAACTGCCAAAAACCTATAATCACAACAACTAATAAAACCCAAGGAAACACAGTCAAGACACGCCGCACTCTTTTTCCCCTTAAAATCACTGTATTTAAAAGCCTATGCGAATTTAGCTTTTTGGATGATACGATAAAATTTACATAAACCCATGTAACTATTTTCAGCTATTTTGGGTAGACTTGGAAACCCAAAAATGTTGTGTCTTGTTTATGTCTGTACTTAATTCGTCCTCTTCAACTCTACTACCAACAAGCCTGTCACTGACCAAACTGGTTGACTGGTGTGATCAGACGCTTGCGATTTCTTCATTCAAAGATTATGCACCGAATGGATTACAAGTTGAAGGGAAACAAGTTATTACTAAGCTGGTTACAGGCGTCACTGCAAGTCTTGCACTCATTGAAGCTGCAATTGCCGAAAATGCTGATGCTATCATGGTACATCACGGCTATTTTTGGAAAGGTGAAGAAGCATCACTAACTGGCATAAAAGGCAAACGGATTCAGCGCTTATATCAACGGAATCTTTCATTAATTGCGTATCATTTGCCGCTTGATGCACATACCGCACTGGGTAATAACATCGCATTTGCAGATCTCATGGGATTTAGGACATTAGGCGGCTTATATCCACTAGAAAAAAATCCTATTGGTAATGTCGGCGAATGTGATCCTATTTCTGTGCCTGAAATGTCTGAATTACTTAGAAAAAAACTAGGACGCAGACCCCGTTATCTTGCTGGTGGCCCAGACATCATCCGTAAGGTTGCGTGGTGTACTGGCGGTGCACAAGATATGATTCATCAAGCTGCATTAATGGGCTGTGATGCCTACTTTTCAGGTGAAGTCAGCGAAAGAACGTTCCATGAAGCGTTGGAGCTGGGCATTCATTATTTTGAATGCGGTCACCATGCCACTGAACGCGGCGGAATCAAGCGACTCGGTCAAGCCATCGCGCAAGAGTTTGGAATTGAAGTTGAATTTATTGATATCGAAAATCCCGTTTAACATCATCGTTTAATACCATCATTTTTTCTTAGTTTTTTGAGCATTCGCTACACAAACACACACATCATCCCTTGCAATGACTAATCAGTTTGGGGCATGGTATTGGGGCGCGTTAAAGTGCCTTTTTATTGATTTTTACAATCTTGTTTTTATTTTAAAAGTTATTTAAAAACTCAATTTTGCACATCGAATTTATTTTCCTCACTTAACCCTTTAAGGAATTGATCATGGCAGTATTAGTTGGCAAACCAGCCCCAGATTTTACCGTAGCAGCCGTATTAGGTAATGGCGAAATCGTTGATTCTTATAACTTCGCAGAAGCAACAAAAGGTAAATACGCGTTGGTATTCTTCTACCCGCTCGACTTCACCTTCGTTTGCCCATCAGAATTGATCGCATTGGATCACAAAGTTCCTGAATTTTCAGCACGCGGCGTAGAAGTGGTCAGCGTATCGATTGACTCACAATTCACTCATAACGCATGGCGCAACACACCAGTTGATCAAGGTGGTATTGGTCCAGTTAAATACACCATGGCAGCTGACACACAACATGCAATCCAAGAAGCGTATGGCGTAGTTCATGCGGATGGCGTTGCTTTCCGTGCTGCATTTATCATTGATAAAAACGGCATTGTTCGCTCACAAATCGTCAACGATTTGCCATTGGGTCGCAGCATGGACGAAATCATCCGTATTTTTGATGCGCTGCAATTCACTGAAGAACATGGCGAAGTTTGCCCAGCAAACTGGCAAAAAGGCGATGCAGGCATGACCGCATCACCAGCAGGTGTTGCAGCTTATTTGGGCGCACACGCTGACAAGCTGTAATTTCTTAGCTCATCAATAGCCAAGAAAAATAGTCCATAAGTTTTACAGAACAGCTCAGAACTAATTTGGGCTGTTTGATTTATAATTAATGAGTTAAGAAACAGCAAAATCAAGAGCTAAATCCTCCCCCAGCCCTCCTTTTTCTAAGGAGGGAGCTCTTAAAAGCTCCTCCCTTTACGAAAGGGAGGTTGGGTGGGATTTACTTTTGACGTTAAGTGATTTTGTTCAGATTCACAGCCAAATGATTCATCAGGATCATAGCCAATTAAAGGAAAATATCATGTCAGAAATTACTCTACCGGCTCTGCCGTATGCTAAAGATGCTCTCGTTCCTCACTTAAGTGCAGAAGCGCTGGAGTTCCATCATAACAAACATCATCAAGCTTACGTCACCAACTTGAATAACCTGATCAAAGATACTGATCTTGCTGGTCAATCATTGGAAGATATCATTCTTACTTCTGCAAAAGATGCTAGCAAAGCAGGTATTTTTAATAACTCTGCTCAGGTTTGGAACCATACATTTTACTGGAACTGTATGACTCCGAATGGCGGCGGCGAACCTACTGGCGCGCTTGCAGCAAAAATCACTGAAGCATTTGGTAGCTATGAAAAATTCAAAGAAGAATTTAAACAAGCTGCTTTAACTCAGTTTGGTTCAGGTTGGGCGTGGTTGGTTGCGGACGAAGTAAACGGCGCACTTTCAATCATGAAAACTCCTAACGCTGATACACCATTGGCGCATGGCAAAATTGCAGTGTTGACTGTAGACGTATGGGAACATGCTTACTACATCGACTACCGTAACCGTCGTCCTGACTACGTCACCACTTTCCTCGACAAATTGGTGAACTGGGATTACGCAAACGCGAAATTGGCAGGTCAACATGCAGGTATCGAGCATTAATTTGCTAATTGCTTGCTGAATAAAATACAGGCTTTCGTGGCCTGTTTTTTATGGGAAATTAAAATAGTGCATATTTCTATAAAAACCTATTTTTTCATGCAAAGATAAATACTTATAACGCACTAACGCGGAAAGTTTCGTGGAGTATACTGCTGATCAAACAACACCTCGATATGGTCATAGCGGATAAATTGATCACTATTACTTTGACCAAGACAAATGAAGGCTTCAGTAATCCATTGCCGCAACTCAAATTCTCCGCCTTTTAAATGGACTGGAACATCATAAGGTAGAATCAAATATTGAAAACCACCTTGCTTTGTTTCAAAATTACAGAATAGCCCTCGCTCATCCCCTTGCAGTAAAATCATATCCTGTCCCACAAAAAACACATATGCGGCTGGATGATCTTCACCAGGGCTTGCGATCACGGCATTAATTATTATCAACCCCATATCCCTATCTTCATCAATATAGTAGGAGCCATATAAAATTTGCCGTTCAACTGCATAACGATGTTTTTTTTTGAACTTCTTTTGAAGTTTCTGTTTTATATCGCTCAACATAACGGACTAATCTTTCATCGGTATTACTGTTTTTAACAAAACTCATCACTATATTCCTACTAAATTTTATCCCACATCTTCCAAAACATACCGAATCTGATTCACATACCAAATCTTATCGCCCTTCGGCGTTTTCACAATCACATCGTCATCGACTGCTTTCTTTAATAAAAGCATGATGGCTAAAGAAACCCATCGTACGATATCAAATCATTGGTTTCCGTTATCAACTCATTCTAAGTCGCTTTCTAAGTACATCTTTGAAACTACGCTCAAGAGGCTCAACCTGTAGCCATTTTTCGATTTCTATTGGATCATTAAACGTCTTATCGTTGTAAATATCCCAAAGCTTATCTAAATTTGCAAAAGGATAAGGTCTATCGATTAAGAAGCATTCATCATGCTGCTGAATAACTCCCTTTTGCATGACCTTGTAATACCAGCCGATACATTTATAATCCTGCAAAAATTTTGCGACACCACTTTTGCTGAGTAGTGTATCAATTTTCCAACAGGGTCGTCGTGGACGTGTGACCTGCATCTGTACAGATCCAACCTGATAAATATCGCCAATACAAACCGTGCTCTCGTTCATATCATTAATAATGATATTTTCGCCTAGCATTCCCTCATAAATGATCACAGAAGGAAAGTTGCTTTTTATCAGTGCATAGACCTCGACAGGCATTTGATGTACAGCTTGAATATGCCCACCATGAAAAAACTGATCCGCTTGTTCATCACCGACAAATCCAGTCTCGATAACCTCAACAGATTCCACTTTATATTTATTAATTGCACTGGTTTGTTCTCGTGCAAAAGGCAAAGCTTCTCCTATTTGTAAGCGTTGGACTTTACCCATTAAGCGTAAATTATTCATCATTCTGACTCTAATTTTGTCTATTTGATCCAATCAGCATACAACCAAAAATTCTCACAAAAAATACATCTTCTGTGAACAATAAGGATTAACACATAACCGTTTGAATTAAAATTAAAAATAGGATGGTTGCGACCTATGCAGGCTAATTTCTTATGGGAGTAACCAATGCTGCGCAAATTGCGCGTTTTTCACTCTCAGGTAACTGATGTGCCAACAAACCTTCAACCGTGAAAACGGCGATTTTTACGAATGTTTCGATTCGGTCATCCAGAATACCCGCCTGCTGTAGTTCAAGCTTTAGCATGCTTTCGACGAGAAGGTGAAAACGTTCGTGCCAACTGTTGATTTCTGGAGAGACCTGTAGCCGAGCATGCACTGTACTGACCAACCGATTCGCCAATTGAAATTGATCTACAACCCAAAGTAGACGTTCAGTTGGATCTTGCTTGGGTTGCAGGAGGTATTCGTTAAGTCGTTCTGTTAGTTCCGCATTCAGGATGGCAACCAACAGCTCATCTTTATCTTTGAAATACCAATAGATTGTATTTGGTGCAACCCCTGCTGCAATGGCAAGTCGGTTCATGGACGTTGCCTCATACCCCTCCTGCAGGAATAGGGCCCGTGCAGAGGCCATGATCTCCTCTCGTTTTTCTTCACGATCCTGCAAGCGTTTATTGCGAGCCATCAAAGTTTCTCATTTTATGTACTTATCGGATCAGTACTTCTGAAACCGTTTATCGATTTTATTGTAAACGCATCTTGAATGCCATTCAAGAATATGGCTACAATTATTACTTGAATGCTATTCAAGTAATAATTAAGGGAAGTACGATGCACATCGAATTTACAGAAGAAAGGCTGCAATCGCTGTCAACACAACAGCTTCTCCAACTCTTCAAAACGCTTGAAGCTCCTGAAATTAAAGAGATGCAGGGTGAGTATGCAGCGTGTTTACTGGCTCAACCGAACTGGTTAGCTAATGCATTAGGTCAAGTAACTTTGCATAACCCCTTCCGTAACTGGTTATGCAAGGCTTTTCGACCAGTCGATGATGAAACCGGTCGCGGCTACAATACCTTTTTACAAGGGAAACGTATTGTCCAGTGTTACCCAATGCTCACGACGATTGCATCGTCCCGCTTCGATGGTCGACCTGCGTATCAACTGGTATATCGACATTTTCATTCTACGTGCGGTAGCGTTCATATGGTCGACGAGGTCAGACGCGTTGCGCCAGAACTTTATCTTGGTATTGGAACGTATGGATTTACAGATGCCCAGCGCCGTATTCCTTATCCTTTTTTGCTAAAAGGGCCGCAAGCAGCTTATCGCGGTGACATTGGTCGCGCGCGTCAGGGCTTTGAAATTGGAACACGTGAAATTCCCGCTTTAATACTTTAGGAGTACAACATGACGATAAATCATCGCACCGCCCTCATTACGGGCGCTTCCGCTGGGATCGGTGCTGCTTTTGCACATCTTTTAGCCAAAGAAGGCTATGCATTATTACTTGTCGCACGTCGTACTGAACGACTGCAGGAACTAGCGGAAGAGCTGGCTAAGAAATATAACGTCCGTTGCGATGTGTGCGCTACTGACTTGAGTGATCCAACAGCACCTGCATCCATCATCGCGTATGCGCAGAGCAAAGGGATTGGGATTGATGTGCTGATCAACAATGCAGGACTTTCAGGAAAAACAGCTTTTGCTGATACGCCTTGGATAAAGCTTGCAGCCGAAATACAACTCATGGTGACAGCAGTCACTGAACTTTGCCACCTTGTATTACCGGGAATGAAAGCCCGAGGTTGGGGACGCATTATCAATCTTTCCTCAATCGCGGCTTTTTCTCCACCCGGTGCTAGTCTGCTTTATACAGGGATTAAAAGTTATGTATTAGACATATCACAATCGCTAGACATGGAGCTAAAGCCGCAAGGTATTCATGTGACAGCACTCTGCCCAGGATTCACGCATAGCGAGTTTCATGATGCGATGGGCACACGTGATGCAGCAAATAAACTGCCAAATATTCTTTGGCAAGATGCAGAAGATGTTGTCAGCGAGGGCTGGCATGCAGTGATGAGTGGTAAGCCTGTCTGCGTACCAGGGACTGTGAATAAGATTATTGCCAGCAGCATTCGGCCTCTACCAGTGACTTGGCAGTATTTTCTGGGCAATCGATTGAATCCTTTTAAAGAACACTGATCGTCATTTTATTGACAGACTAACGCTCTTTTCAATCACATTTAAATAAAAGATTGGATGGCATTGTGCCCTCCCGATATTCAGGAACAGGTAATAACTATGGTGAACCGTAAATATCCAGACACATCTGATGTAAAAACAACGGCTCTTAAATCAACCTTTATCGCAGATGGCGTCACCTGCGCCGCCACGCTGTATCTGCCTGAAGGCGGTGATGCGCAGCAATTGCCGGCCATCCTCATGGTGGGCGGTTGGGGCAGCATCCAAGAGGCATTAACATCTTCATTCACCAATCGTTTTGTGGCCGCAGGGTATGCCGTCATGGAGTTTGATTATCCAGGCTGGGGTCTGAGTGGAGGCTGGCCGAGGCAGGACATCAATCCATGGCGACGGGTAAAAACAGCCAATGCGGCGTTAGCTCATCTTAAAAATATGCCGCAAGTGAATGCCCGTCATATTGTCCTTTGGGGGACATCATTTGGCGGTGGACATGTGGTGGATCTGGTCGCCCAGCATCCAGATCTACAAGGTGCAATCATTCAGGTGCCGATGCTGGATGGCTTGCAAGCTGTACGCTCAGTACCCTTGCTGCAATCAATCAAGTTTTTGGGCTATGGGGTGGCAGATTTGCTCAAGCCCGGCGCGCGGATTCATATTCCGACCGTGGCACCTCAAGGCGAGTTTGGATCCATGGATCGTGACAAAGCGTGGAATGCGATCCAGCTGGGCTTGGCGGCACATCCTGGTAAAAAATATGATAATCGCGTCACTGCACGTTCGGTCTTGACCATGGGATTTTATCGCCCTTGGACAAAATTAAAGCAGGTGAAAATACCGATGCTAGTTATTGGTGCGACACAGGACACGGTGGCGCCTTTTGTACCTGAAAAAATTAAACACTCCAATAATCCGTTGATTGAGGTGATCGAGATGGACGTGGATCATTTTGATCCTTATTTCGAGCCGCATTTCCCTGAAACATTGCGACATCAGTTGGAATTTCTCAAGAAGCTGGGTTAACGAGCTGGTGTAACAAAGTACAGACCATTTCATCCGATGGATGAGGTGGTCAAATCAATTGTAATGCGTACTTACGATGAGAATCTTGAGGAAAAATTGGCTACTATTCTGCAAGTACATACCGAATCTGATTCACATACCAAATCTTATCACCCTTCGGCGTCTTCACAATCACATCATCATCAACCGCTTTCTTCAATAACGCGCACGCCATAGGCGAATCAATCGAAATAAAATCTTGTCGTCCATAAATTTCATCAGGGCCAACGATACGAATTAGGACTTGCTCTCCAGACACACTCTCAATATCCACCCAGGCCCCAAAAAACACCTTGCCATCTTGGACAGGTGAATAATCCACTACCTGTAACTCTTCAAAACGTTTCGTTAAATAACGAATCCGACGATCAATTTCACGCAATAGTTTTTTATTGTATTGATATTATAACCCCACATTAGAACATACTATTTACAACTAAATACCATTGACAACAGCTCATAATTTATCAATTATATCCGTAATAACAACATACTCTATACTAAATATTATATGGCTTACGTGAAGAAAATTTATGTAAATTACAAAGATTTTGCCAGCCAGCAAACTTATCTGCTGCCATCTGTTCTCACAGAAAATGGGATAGTGGTTTCACATCTACGATATTTGGTTTGGTTTAATGCAAAAAGTGAATCTTGGAAGGAGCGGTCATGTTTTGCTTTACAACTACTCTTGAAATACATCAATGCTGTTCCAAATATGGACAGTGCGACCAAAGTTCTAAAAGCATTTACTGAATCCTTAGTCATAGGAACGATTGACTATCATACCCTGACCGACCCACTTGAGTTATATTGGCGTGCTCGTTCTATTACTGATGCCAATAATCTTCTGTTTCATATTACCCACTACACAGACTTTCTTGTTCTTCAAGATCAATATGATCAAGAACGCGTGAATCCTTTCCGTAAGGCAACCAGCTATGAGCAGCGTCTGAATTGGTGTGCTTACTACCACAAACAAGCAAATGTTTTTCTCAATCATCTAACAAATAAAGATCAAGCAAGGCTTCAACAACAGCAAGTCCGTTTAATAGGTATTTATCCAGACAATAAATTCGATACTGAATATGCTGTTCGCTTCCCAGAAGATCACATCGACAGGCTTCTATATCTTGGTTTTGTGAAAAATGGTGTAATTGACTATAAGTCACAGGCAATAACCATGCTGATGAATTATGGTGGGCTAAGAAAAAGTGAAGTTTTTCACCTTTTTGTATCAGACATAACTTTGCATCCCAATCACCCAAAGGAAGCCTTAGTACGCGTTTATCATCCAGAATTCGGGGATTCTCCTGATACGAATTTCAAAAATCGCAGGGAATATCTTTTAGCAAAAACTTCATACAAACCTAGAAACAACTATCTTTTCTCTGAACGATTGTATGCTGGATGGAAGTCTCCACTTCTCACATCAAAATCAGGCTATTTTGAAATAGTTTTCAATCCACCTCAAAAAGCACAAGAGTTTATGGTGATTTGGGCAAAATATTTAAAGTTCCAAAGAGTTGAGCCGCCTAAGAACTCACCTCACCCTTTTGCCTTTACCAACTCATTAGGCGCTCCTGAAACTATTAAGAATTTCCAGAGGTTACATAAAAATGCTGTTGAGCGAATTGGGCTTGAATGTAGCAAAAAGCAAGGCACAACGGAACATGGTCATCGACATGCTTATGGCTTTCGAGCAAGACAGGCAGGACTAGACCAAGTTTCAATTCAAAAAGCCATGCATCATAAAAGTCCAAATTCATGTCTTGTGTATATCAAGCCCACTTTGGAAGAAGTACAGGAAACATTGAGAAGAATAAAATGATTAAGCCACACGCAATTCGACAAATTGAAAAGAAAAAGTTTATTAATTCATACTCATCACGCATGACTTTTGATGAACTAAAACAGATATGCAAACAATTAAATATTACAAACTCTGTTATTTATAGACAAAAATATAGTGAACATGGTTTACCTGCGCACCCTGAACGTATTTACGACGAATGGGTAAGTTATCGAGAGTTTTTTGATATATCCGAATTTATTTGCTATCAAGAACTCAAGCAAATCATTCATGAAAATAATTTTAAAAACGCCAAAGAATACAAAAGCTTTGTTGGTAATCAAAATGATCCTTCAATACCTTTTGACCCGCAAGGAGTTTATGAGGATGAATGGGAAAACTGGTTTAAATTTCTAGGTAAAGAAGAGCCGTTTAAGCCAGACTTCATTCCTAGAGAATATCAGGCATGGGCAGAAAAAATTAATGAATTTATGAAAAGAGCCAGGGGCGGTAGCACTAAAGAAACTCATCTATGTCGGTTTTTTCGTTTATATATTGAACGTTTTGACAAGAGTAAATCACCACATGCTTTTTTAACCCAAGAAAAATTTGATATTAAACCATTTAAAAATCAGATCGAAAATTTAGAATCTGATCATATGAAACGAAAAATTATTATTGCCGTAAATGAATTTTTAGATTACGTCATTGATAATGATTTGACAATTGAGGATGAAGATACAGGAGAAATTGTTCGAGTAAATAATGCTAGAAATCCTTTTAGACTATTGTTGACTCAACAGAATGCTTCTTCAGCCTTAGCCCGCTCTGAAACAACTAAGCCTTGTCTTCAATATCATTTTGTAAAAAAAGCACAGAATTGGATTATTCCCGACTCCGCTAAGAATTTTCAGGATCTCAAACATTTACACAAATTTGATGCAGATTGGATTAGGGTCAGTTCTAACTTGATTGACCATAATGATAAGGATTGTGTATATCGAATCGTAGATAAACAGACGTTCCTTTGGTGTCCTATGGACTGGATACACACATACGCTTTAACTAAAGTTCCCTTACGCGGTAGACAAATTGCTTATAATGATTCGGGTGAAGCTGATGAGTATATTGCTGATATAGATGGACATAATAAATTAATCTGGCTAAAAAACACCTCGCCTTTCGCTGGAATGACCAAAGCACAATCGTTTATTAAGCAAATGTCGGATGGTCAACTCGGCATGTTCACTACCACAAACAAAACGAATAATCATGGTATGGGCTATACAGTTCCTTGGATGCCCGAAGACCTAGCCTATTGGTTAATTAAACTTAGGAAGTGGCAGCAAAAATACAATCCAATTCACTCACCTAGCTCATGGGCTGATTGCCAAAGAACAAATCTAAATGAGTTGCAGAGAAAATCAAAAGGTATCAATTGCTTTTTATTTAGGCGTTTCAATGATTTTGAGCCTGCAACTGTAGCTAATGCATTGACCGCACGATTAGCAATTGCCCTCTATCACATACAACCGTCTAATCTGAAGTTAGCAACTCTTGAAGGTAACTCTGCAACTCTAAGTAATTATAAATCGAAATATACGCCACATAGTATGCGTGTGAGCTTGATTACCGCTTATGTTATCGAAATGGGTATGCCAATTGAAATTGTTATGAAAATCGTTGGACATAGCTCGGTGATCATGTCGATTTATTACTGTAAAGTTTCTAATCATGATATTCGTACCCGACTAGAAGAAGGCGAGAAAATTGCTCTCAAATCAGAAGTTGAATCCATTCAGCGCACTATTGAACAGAATAGAATTGAAGAAGTTAAAAATCAGCTTGTTGGTAGTAACATTGAACTTCTGCAAGCATTAAACAATGACATACCTGCAGGAAATTATATTTTTAGGGATTATGGTATCTGCCCATATGCAGCTTCACGATGTCACGATGGTGGCGAATTAATCCAAAGCAGTTCATTTTATACGCCCACTCCACAAGGATATTTAGGTATCCAGAATTGTCTACGATGTAGACATTTCATTACTGGTCCTGCATTCTTAGGAGGGCTTTTGGCAATTACGAATGAAATTTTGCTGCAATCCAACGATCAGTCTGACACCTGTACCAAACTACAAAACCAAGTCACAAACTTGACTAAAGAAATAAGCAGTCTTGAACGAGAAGAGTATATTGCAAACCTTAAAGGGTTGGAATTCTCTAAAAGTCTTACTCGAGCGCCATTAGAAACCGAACTCCGAAATTTTGAGTCTGAATATGAAACCTCCGCCAAGAAGCTGGACATGTTACTTTGTGATATTCAAGCTGCTTTTGGGCATGTCTCTCGATGCCGTAACGTAATTAATCAATTTTCTTTTCTACCGCATAAAAATGAACTATCTCTTATTACCATGCGCGATGCTGAACTGATATTGGAGATGGAGGAAGTCAACCATTATCAGCAACTGCAAGAAGTTTGTGAAAATGCAATGATTTATAAATCCTGTAATGCCGATCAAGCAATTTATCCAAGAACTCAATTAATAGATAAAATGGCTATGTTTAATGGAATTATGCCGACCCTTTTTACCCTATCCAAAGATCAGCAGCTTGTTGCAGGCAATCAAATATTCAAACTACTCATGAGTAGATTAAAATCCTTAGAAAAGGTACAACAAGTTATTGATTGTCATGTTAAATTTTCAGAACTAGCTGAAGTGGAGCGAATATCTAAATCCGATATTGAGTTGATTATGATTAACTCTAATAATCTTATCGAGAGCTAAAAATGAGTCCCGAAGAATTACACGAACACTTAAAGAAAGATGCATCAAGTAAAGTACAACAATCCCTTGATGCAATTTACGATGTTTGCAAAGAGCAGCAGGAACGTGGCATTCAGGATTTTTCCATTGCCACTATCTCAAAGCTGGGGTACAAGCGAGGCGTTCCTCTAGCCCAAAGCATACGCAATTCAGCAGGTATGAAATACCGTGCGTTAATTCAAGCTTTCGACGATGCTGCATCTCAAGGCAAAAAAACAAAAAAACTTTCTAAGCAAGAAACTGACTGGATTACAGAAGTTGAAAATCCTAAGCATCAATTACTAATCAGAATTATGGCTTCAGAATTGAAAGAAGCGCAGCAAATGGTTAGAGAAATCATTCCACCTAAACAAAGAATAGATGTTTATGATCACAAGAATATGGTTTCCAATGAAACTTTTAGACTAACTGAACAGGAAATTAGAGCCTTAGAATACCTGCTTTCTAAAGATTTTCAGAAAAAATGGAATTTCACACAAACGAAATATGGTGAATTAGTTGATGAAAATGATATGCCTGTTTTTAAAGTGGCTACTTTAGATGCCATTCGTAAGGCTTTGGAATATTTAGCATGAATCGTAAATTTTTGACTGCCGAAGGCTATAAACGCTTACAAGATGAACTAACTCATCTTGTTAGAACAGAACGCCCTGAAATCACTAAAATTGTTTCTTGGGCTGCAAGTTTGGGCGATCGGTCGGAGAACGGAGATTACATCTACAACAAAAGAAAGTTAAGAGAAATAGATCGTAGAATTAGGCACTTAACCAAGCTCTTTGAGGTGGCTCACAAAGTTGAATATAGTCCTGAACAAGACGGAAAAGCTTATTTTGGTGCGTGGCTTGAATTGGAAAATGATGAAGGTGAGGCTATTAAATTCCGTATCGTTGGTGATGAAGAAATTTACGGTCATAAAGATTATATTACCTTGCAATCACCTATGGCAAAAGCCTGTTTAGGAAAGTCTGTAGATGATGAAATTCAAGTACAGACTCCTAAAGGTAGAAAAACCTGGCATATCATTAACTTATATTATTAATAACTCTCTACTAAAATATACTGAAAGTAAATCGTGACTATCACAGCAAATTTTCCATTAAGCACTCCCTAATTGCTCTTCATATAACGCAAATTTATACCGATCTAGTCTCTGATCATTAATACGCCATACATCCAAGGCTAAATCTAATAAAATGTTTTGACGTTCTACAATCGCTTCCTTTGACCAAACTGGATAAATATAGTTTTTATCATCTTTAAAACGATTTATAGCTGTATTTTTTCCAATTGTATAATGATGATCAAGTAAGTTTACCGTTAGTAAATTAGATTTTGCATATTCCTGTTGTTTCTGCTCAAACCAATTTGCATTTAGGTCATTCATGTTATTTATTGCTTGATTAATAACACTTTCTAACAAAGTTACATTCCCTAATTTATAGATGGTATTGTTATAATCTGCTTTATCTAAAAACTCATCCGGTAGAATACCGTTTTTTGGCGTTTGAGGGAAAATATGTTCAATCTCTAATTTAGCAATTTGATTGAAATTAAATTCAGGCCAGCCCACTTGTATACGAGCCTGATTTTCTAATTGCCCTAAAATAAAACGTTGACGATATTGCGGGTTATACGCATCATGGCGAATATTTAAAAATTTAAATTTTAAAGTATCCAAACGTTCCAAAAGATAAGGAACTAAAGTTTTTTCAACGGCTTGTTTAATTTCATTTATCGTTGATTTTTCACGAAAAGATATCACCCAGCTAGCAAATGAATGTTCATTACTCTTACCTAAAATTCCCACTGTATTTGTTACAAAGTAAAAACTTTCAATTTGTTTCGCCAAATAGTTTATAGCTTCTTTATCAGCTTTTTTTGCTAATGCTAATAACATCACAAGGTGTTGTCTGGCTTTATATTTATTTAAGAAACCTATATTGGTAATATTTGGATATTCACTTCCGTCTCTTAGCATCTTAGTAGCATTAACCAAATCAGCATAACGCTGTGACATAAATTCAATTTCTTGTGCTAAAGCAACGGGCTGTGTTTCAAATTTTAAAATTGATTTTCCTGCATTAGAAATAATCCATTTATAAATATCATCCTCACGTAAAATGCCGTTATGATAACGTGCCATCATAAAGTAACGTAAGAAACGCAGTGGATTTTCTTCTTCACCACAGCGTTGCAATGCAGCATTAATTTTTTTCCATGTTTCTTTAATAGTATTAAATTGATTCTGATTGGCTTGGCTGAACAAGAGATTTTTCACCAAATCCATAGCATTTAAGCCAGCACCACGTTGGTTAATCGTTTCAAAGATTTTTAATGCGCTACTAATATCTTCTGATTCAATAATAACCAAATCAATATTATTAATAAAATACCGTGTAAATTTAATTAACGCGGCTATGCCACGCTGTAAATAACTTTCTAAATATTGGTAAATCGCCGCATAGGCTGCCTGCATCTTTAGAATTGATGCAGTACTTTCACCTATATATTGTTCATCAAGAATTAGCTTATTTAAGTAGTCTTTACTTTCTTCATACTGAAGTTCTAAACGTAGCACCGTTTCTTCAGTATCTGGTTCAAAGCTATAGAGCAATTCCTCTACAATATTGAGATAATTTTTTTGCTTTGCGTCTAAATTTTGATGCTTCAATAAGTCACGGATTGCACATAAAGTTAATGTGATTGTGGTCAGACGTTGCTGACCATCAATCACATCATATTTATTTTTGTTTTTTACGATAATGATTGAACCAATGAAATAGCTTTCTTGCTCTTCTGTTTTTTCATCATATTCATTATCAATATCCATTAAAAATTGCTCAACCTGATCATCTGCTTTCCAAACGTATTCACGTTGATAATCAGGTACAAGAAAAAAATAATCTTTTAATTTTTTAACGGATTTTACTTGTGCATCAATCTTCATATTACCCCCAAAATCCTTCTATTTTTTTACTTTGAACTAAGAATTAAATTAATCTGCTCTTCCAAACTACGTCCAGCTTCATCTTGCTTTTTAGCCATCAAAAACAAACGGTTGCTATCACTATCTTTAGCCCATTGTTTACCAATTGCGTTTTTGATTCGAGCATCATCAGCGGTATCTAAATGTCCACCTTTGTACTCCAACACAAAAATCGAACCATCCACTAATTCTGCGATAAAGTCGGGATAGAAATAGTCTTTTTCTGTTGGTAACCAAAATGAAGTGCGTGGCTGTTTAGGAATATTGCGTACCCAATGTTTAACTTTCGGATGCAAGTCTAATAGCAGAGCGCAGTTAAATTCTTCAGACGTTTTACCCGAGTCGGTTTTTTCCCTCAAATCGTCAATTGCAGCATAGAAATGCTTTTTAAATTTATAGCTTCCTCGGTAGGGTATTCTGACTGGGTAAACACCCCGTTTAAACTCAAAGCTATTATCAAACTTAGCTTCTCCTTCGACTTGTAACTGCCCAAACAAATCACCTTGGAATGCTTTCTTACGGGCAAGTTCAAATAAACAATCCAATTCATTAGACACAGCTAATGCCAACTGGAACTGTGCACGATGCAATTGAGTCAAAGTAAATTTACGCACATTCAATAATTGGCTAATCAACTTAGTTAAATAGGCTCGTAACTGAATTTGCGTAATTCCTGCTCTTCTTGTTTTACGATCAAGCCAATTGAGAAGGTCATTTTCGGTGATAGGTGTTGGCATATCAGCAAATTGGGTTTGCTGACTGTTTAGATGCTCGTAACTTAATTGCTGATCATGAAGATTAAGGTCAATTTCAAAGCTATTTACGGTTTCTTTGATATTAAAACCGTCCAATTGAACAGGATAATCCAGCAAGTCCCATTCAACAGAATCTTCAATCGTTTCTTTATCTGCAACTTGCCACACACCATCAACAAATAAACCGAGCTGTGGAATTAAGGCAAATGTCGCATCCCAGTTTTCAGGTGCTTGATACGCTTGTCGTTCAGCACGAGCATCCTTAAAGACTTCTTGAACATGGGTCTTTTGTTTAGGCGTGGCTTGCTCAATTATCGCTTGTTCAATTCGATCAAATTCTTCGTCTGACGTACCTTTATTGATTATTAAAGCAGTACCTTGGCTCGTTTCTCTAGCTTGAAATGAAGCTTTAAGTTCAATTGGCAAATCGTCATGCTTCAATTCAAATGGTACAGAAATCAAAACTTCAGGTGTTTTTGGCTTTGAATAACCCGCCGTTTGACCTAAATCCAATTCATGTTGCGGTTGAGCGACTATTGCTGTGTCTGCTTCCCATTTGTTAAAGCCCATATTTGCAACCATACGGTCTTTCAGGGTGGCTGTTGCTTGTGCAATAGAGCTAGAAATCACATGAGCATAGGCTTTGTTTAACTCTTCATTTTGGCGTAGTTTTGCATAAGGCATACGCAATACACGACCAAGCAATTGCTCAACATCTGTTGCCGAATTAATGTTTTGTAGACTCGCCAAAACATAGGCAAAAGAACAATCCCAACCTTCTTTTAATGCTTCAACGGTAATCACAATTTTGATCTTACAGTCTGGACTAAATAGATTTTGATCATCTAGCTCTTTAGTCTGACCTGTCGAAATTGCGATCCACTCTTCGGAGATGTTTTCATAGTCATTTAGCAAATGTTGCTTCACCACATCAACATTGGCTTCACCATTTTTATCTTGCGCTTGTATGAGCAGAATTGGGCGAATGTACTCATGTTCTTTCTGTGCAAGCAACTCCAGTTTTTCACGCTGGATCAGTGCATCTCGAACACAATCTTGCCAACTATGCGGGTGCTCTGTCAGTACAACTGGCAATTTAATCATTTCAGCCGCTTTTAACTCTGCGGCGGAAACTGAATACAGCACATTATTGTCTTTTGGGGTTGCTGTTAATTCTATCAAGCAACTAGGATTCAATCGTTGTAGCGTTGGAAAAAAGGTTTTGCCGCCTCTGTTTTTATGTGCCTCATCCACAATAATAATTGGGCGATGCAAATGAAAAAAATTAACCAATGAATGTTTTACACGCCCAATATCTTTTTCTGTCAAAAACTTTTGATATTGCAATGTGTCTGCTGTGACCCTATCCATATTTTCAATTTTCGCAGGATTCAGCTTGGTAAAATGCTCACTTAATGATTCATCAAACGCATAAGCATTCCGCTGGAAAGTTTTTTCTTTATCAATGTTAAAAATTTGAATTGTGGTCACAATCACAATGCACGATTGACCCACATCATGTTTGTTTAAAGTTTGCAGACTTTCAATATCACAGACTTTTAAGCGGTCGCCATAATGACTTTGCAAGGCTTCTCGATAAGGATGTTGTACATTCGAGAGAGCCACCAAAGTTTGCTGACGTATCATGTCTGTTGGAACAAGCCACAATACAATTGGGCTATCCGTATTTACATAGTTCTGTGCAGCAATAGGAATACTATGCGCTGCCAGCAAGGTTTTACCTCCACCAGTCGGCACTCGCAAACAAACGCTTGGAATACCTTCTAATCGGTCACTATATGCTACATGCTCACCAACACACCGCTTAAAAGCCGTTTCCGCTCCCAATGACGCAGCGAAAGTGAAATACTCTTCTAATGCTTGTAAAGATTGAGTT
>JACMMY010000159.1 GCA_014378805.1 Moraxellaceae bacterium | reverse complement strand
TTGGTCATGGTGTGCCATTGATGTTGAAGACGACCTGTATTCAAGACCATTGAAAAATCTGAGTTGGGCATCTCATCAGGAGAAATATGTGGACGCGCGAAGAAAATGCCTTTCTTTTGAGGTGTTGGAAAAATCAAGCGAGGGCGCTTACCATTTTGTTTTTCAAATAATGGTTGGCTAATGCCATCGTTGACGTAGCGGATTGGATTACGGTTTTCTGATTGTTGATTAGGGATTTCAGGAGAACAGGGCCATTGTAAAGGTGTTTCTTTTAGTCGGGCATGGCTCACACCGCGTAAGTCATAACCTGTTTTTAGATTAGTTGCAGCGGTAATTTCAGCAAAAACTTGTGCTGCCGATGCATAATTAAACGCATCGGCAAAGCCCATTTCAGATGCGATCAAAGCGATGATTTGCCAATCAGGTAAAGCTGATTCAGGTGGCTCAATGGCTTTTTGCATCAGCGTCATATTGCGCTCTGAGTTGACCATCACACCTTCTGCTTCTGCCCAAAGTGCACCCGGCAACATGATATCGGCATAGTGATTGGTTTCTGTATCCAAGAATGCGTCTTGGGTAATGACCAGTTCTGCTGCCTCTAAACCGTTGATGACATTTTGACGATTTGGAACAGTTGCAACAGGGTTAGTACAAATGACCCAACATGCTTTTATTTCACCTGCAGCCATGCGAGTGAACATATCAACTGTACCTTCACCGAGTTTTGTTTTTAGAGACCCTTGAGGAATCTTCCAAAGGTTCTCAACAAACGCGCGATCATCATCGACTAGAACGGAACGTTGACCCGGTAGACCTGCACCCATATAGCCCATTTCACGTCCTCCCATTGCATTGGGTTGACCCGTGAGTGAGAAAGGACCGCTACCGAGGCGACATATTTTTCCTGTCGCAAGGTGAAGGTTGCAAATCGCATTGGTATTCCAAGTACCGTGGGTACTTTGATTGAGCCCCATTGTCCAACAGCTCATAAACTCAGGCGCTTCGCCAATCATTTGTGCAGCTTGACGAATATCAGCTTCAGGAATTCCTGTAATTTCTGCAACATTTTCAGGCGTGTAATCTTCTAGGAACTCAGGTAAATCATCCCAGCCATTGGTAAAATCTTGAATAAACTCAGCATCGGTATGACCATTTTTATGCAATAAGTGCAATAAACCGTTGAGTAAAGCCAAGTCTGTTCCGGGCTTTATTTGCATAAAAAGACTGGCTTTGTCTCCGGTCGTACTCCGACGTGGATCGACGACGATCAGCTTTGCACCTGCTTTCACACGTTCCATCATGCGCAGGAATAAAATAGGATGACAGTCCGCCATATTGCTGCCAATGACAAAGAATAAGTCAGCATGGTCAAAGTCTTGGTATGAACCTGGCGGGCCGTCTGCGCCTAATGATAATTTATAGCCACTGCCTGCGCTTGCCATACAAAGGCGAGAGTTAGATTCGATGTTGTTCGTGCCGATAAAGCCTTTAGCGAGTTTATTAATCAGGTATTGCGCCTCAATTGACATTTGACCTGAGACGTAAAAGGACAGTGCATCCGAACCGTGTTCATCCATAATCGAGCGCATGCGGCGTGCAGATTCGGAGATCGCCGCTGCCATCGTAATTTGAACAACTGCACTATTTCGATCAGGACGGATGAAAGCATTTTCTAAGCGCCCCGATTTTCTGAGTGCGAGATGTGATGACGAGCCTTTCGTACACAGACGACCAAAGTTAGTCGGGTGAGTTTTATCACCTGAAACTTTGACCACTTGTCCATCTTCAACGTGTAGGATCATGCCACAACCTACACCGCAATAAGGACAGACAGATTTAATGTTTTGGCTTGTCATCATTGATTAAGCAGTTTGATCTGCTATATCTCCACTTAAATTCATTTGTATCCAATGAATCAAAGCAAAAAACGAGCCATTTTTTTAAAAAACGAAACAGATAATTATATTATTTCAGTGGGTTGACTAAAAATTTATCACTAAATGATATATTTATGAATAACCTATCTCAGTAATGTATGCTATAAATCAATCAATGTTGTTTTTTAACTTCTCGTAGTAATCCCTCAAAAAACAATTTTTACGTCATTATTATTTACGTGTAGAACTGATATGAACCTCTCAGAATCGATATTAGTTCGCTTAGAACAGTTAATTGAGCAAGCGCATAATGCGTTACCGCCACTGCCTAAATCACCTGATTTCAGTGCACCTGCGTTTATTTGGCAGAATCGCAGTTTAATTCCAGTTTTTGCGAAGCAACCAGTGAGTCTGACTGATCTATTGGGTATTGATCAACAAAAAGAACGCGTCACGCAAAATACGAAGCAATTCTTAGCAGGTTTTCCAGCCAATGACGTATTGCTGACAGGCGCACGCGGAACAGGTAAATCATCACTCATTCGCGCGTTACTGAATGATTTTCAGGAGGATGGGTTGCGTGTGATCGAAGTCGCACGCGACGATTTGGTGCATCTGCCTCAAATTCGTGCACTGATTAGTGACCGCTCGGAGAAATTCATCGTCTATTGCGACGATTTAGCATTTAACGGTGAAGATGAGAATTATCGTGCGCTCAAAAGTGCTTTAGATGGTTCTGTGCAATCGAGTTCGGGCAATGTGCTAATTTATGCAACCAGTAATCGTCGCCATTTGTTGCCTGAATTTATGCATGAAAATCTTCCAGTCACTCGAACGGATGCGGCATTTAGCGGTGAAATTCATCCGCAAGAATCGGTCGAAGAGAAGGTGTCTTTATCGGATCGTTTTGGTTTGTGGTTGGCGTTTCATCCGATGGATCAGGATACATATTTAGAGATCGTGACGCATTGGTTGTCTAAGCAGAATATCGTGTTGGATGATGAGGCGCGCCGAGAGGCGTTGAAATGGTCGTTGACGCGTGGTCAACGTTCAGGACGTGCGGCGGCGCAGTTTGCAAGGCATTGGTCGGGGATGAAGTTGTTAGCAGCGAGAGACATTTCTCAGAAGTAAGTCGCAATACTGACGATTAGTGTCAGTTTATGTTACGTTTTTCAATGTCACCTTACTCATTCTAGTTCGGACAGGTTTGGAACCTGCATCTACAGTTGAATCGAGATTTGATAAGCTTAGGGCTGGGTTCTAAACTAATCCCAATTATTTGATTAAAATAGTTTTTTATTAAATATTAACTTCATAAAAAATACACAAAGATCATCAAACTAACAGACTCTAATTATATGAACTTTGATAAAGCTCAAATTACTGTTGTAGGAATAGTCGTATTCCTACTTAATATCTTAATGCAGTGCACTGATACTAAGCCAGCAGGCTTAGCTATGCTTATATTGACGATACTAATTTTGGCATTAGTAATCACTCCAGCAATAGCCATGTTTTCAAAAAAAGTATTTTGGATATATTGGTTTTTAGTTGGAGTAGGTATATTGACAATAACTCTTAAGTTTTTTCATGTATTTTAATAGCGGATGGCTTAACCCAACCGCCCATCCCACATCTTTTGCGCCATCAACATCGCATCATCCATCGTTTCCGCTTTTTTCAACGCAACCAACGTCAGAGCAAGCGTTCCAACAACCGCTTTTTCACCATATTCATGTTTAGCTTTACCTTGCCAAACCGATACAAATTCATTTAAGTCAAAAGTCTGTTCGACATCGCTGCGAAATTCATTGAGCATATCCCACTCAGTTTCATATCCTAGACCATCTTTAATACCCAGCACCAAGGTGCGCGCATCAGGATTGCGTTCAAATTCACCTCCTTCACCTTTAATTACCGCAGCATTTTGATAACCCAAACGGATTGCGGTTTGTTGATGCGAAGTCCGATAAGCAGGGTGAAAAATGGCTTGT
>JACMMY010000158.1 GCA_014378805.1 Moraxellaceae bacterium | reverse complement strand
CGCTTTATCTAAGGCTTCGACAGCTTGCGTGCCATCGGCAAACTCAGGACTAATGTTATATAGATTCTCGAGTTGATCTCGTAGATCATCGTTCAATGTTTGATAGGCATGAATAGTCAATGGCATAAAGATTTCCCTGAAATCAAATGATTCTGGTGCAATGATTCAATTATACAGCAGTTGCGCTATAATTCGCGCTAATCAATATTTTTACGCTGAGAATCCGTATGACCGAGCAGAGCACGACTTTAAGTGTTGGCCGTATCGCCGATGTCGTTCGCAATACCAATGAAACTAAAATTCGTGCGCGCGTTAATTTAGATGGTACGGGCGCTGGTGTATTAAATACTGGTGTGCCATTTCTGGATCACATGATTGATCAGATTAAACGTCATGGTTTGTTTGATATTGATATCGAATGTGATGGCGATTTGGATATTGATGATCACCACACCGTTGAAGATTGTGGCATTACTTTAGGTCAGGCATTTGCTCAAGCGTTAGGTGATAAGAAAGGTATTCGTCGTTATGGGCATTTTTATGCGCCTTTAGATGAAGCGTTATCACGCGTGGTGGTCGACATTTCAGGTCGTCCTGGACTATTTATGGACATTCCATACACGCGCGCTCGTGTTGGTTCATTCGATGTTGATTTATTTTCTGAATTTTTCCAAGGCTTTGTGAATCACGCGCTGATAACTTTGCATATTGATAATCTCAAAGGTAAAAATAGCCATCATCAAATTGAAAGTGTTTTTAAAGCACTAGCACGCGCATTGCGCATGGCCTGCGAACAAGATCCACGTGCAGCGGGAACGATTGCGTCAACCAAAGGCAGTTTATAAATGACCCGTATTGCATTACTTGATTATGGGATGGGTAATTTACATTCGGCTGCAAAAGCATTGGAACATGTCGGCGCGACGGTCGATGTGACGAATGATCCTGCGCTGATTACACGTGCGGATAAGATTGTGTTTCCAGGCGTGGGCGCTATGCGTGACTGTATGGCGGGCATGCGTGAAGCTGGAGTAGATGTTGCGGTGAAAAACGCGGTGTTTAATAAACCTGTTTTAGCGATTTGTGTGGGTATGCAAGCACTGATGCAATCGTCATCTGAAAATGATGGCGTTGTTTGTCTCGAAATTTTCAAAGGACATGTGCAGCGCTTTCCTGATGTTGCAGGGTTAAAAGTGCCGCATATGGGCTGGAATCAAGTTACGCAAAATGATCCAACTCACCCACTATGGCAAGGCATTGAGCAAGATAGTCGTTTCTATTTTGTGCATAGTTATTATGTTGTGCCTGAAGAGCCATCTTTGGTGGCGGCAACTTGTGAATATGGTCAGCAGTTTGCTTGTAGCTTGACCAAAGAAAACCTGTTCGCGGTGCAATTCCATCCTGAAAAAAGTCACACTGCGGGCTTGCAACTTCTCAAGAACTTTGTTGAGTGGCGAATTTAGATTTTCTAGTTCATATAAGTTATTAATTTTCTGCGTATATATTTTTTTTGATTAACTCATTAAAACAAATATGAAGTCCATGCGTCACTCCCATAAGATGACGCATGGATTAATCAATTCAGCATTTTTATTCAAATATTCCTACTCATAATGGCATAATAGCGATCTCAATGATTACCGCTGATATGTCTGCTTATGTTACTTATTCCTGCAATCGATCTTAAAGATGGTCAATGTGTACGCCTTAAACAAGGTCGTATGGAAGATGATACAGTGTTTTCTGACGATCCTGTTGCAACCGCAACACATTGGGTCAATGAAGGCGCACGCCGCCTACATCTTGTTGATTTAAATGGTGCTTTTGCAGGTACGCCAATTCATAAAAATGTGGTTGAAGCCATTGCGAAAAAGCATCCGACACTGCCGATTCAGATTGGTGGTGGGATTCGCTCATTGGAAACGATTGGACATTACCTCGATGCAGGCGTGTCTTATGTGATTATCGGCACTAAAGCAGTGCGTGAGCCTGAATTTGTGGAAGAAGCCTGTAAGCTATTCGCGGGTCGAATTATTGTTGGCATTGATGCCAAAGATGGTTGGGTTGCAACCGACGGCTGGGCAAATGTGACGGACGTAAAAGCAACAGATTTAGCAAAACGCTTCGCCGATGCTGGCGTATCAAGCATTGTCTATACCGATATTGCCCGTGATGGCATGATGCAAGGTGTCAACGTATCGCAAACGGTAGAACTGGCTGCGGCGTGTGGTCTGCCAGTAATTGCTTCAGGTGGCATTACCAATTTGGATGATATTCACGCACTGAAAGGTCAGGCTGGAATTTTGGGTGCAATTACAGGTCGTGCGATTTATGAGGGCACACTGAATTTGAAAGAAGCTCAAGCCATTTGGGATATCTAAGCGTTTGTTGTGAATTCTTTAGTCAAATAACTGCTGAGGATGGTTATAAAACTAGACATCCTCTAGCGCAGTTGACAAGAGTGTTTCAACTTGCCACACGCGATACAAACTACAAAACACATGACGGCGCCGACCTACGCGTAATTCAAATGCAGGCAAATCTGGCACACCTAATGCAGTTGCGCCACTTTGGTTGCGCTCTAGCCACGCCAGCGCTGCAGCAGAATCACTGATCGCGACATCTGGCAACACTTTGTTAAAGTGTGGCAAAAAATCCATATCCAACCCTTTAGACCACACACCTTCAAGCATTTCCAAAGCGCGGTTGAGACGTGGTTCATGTTTGAGATTGACCAGTGTTTTGGTCATTGCCATGACGCCTGCTGCATCAGGGCGACAAAATGGCGAGAAGGGCGCGCCCACTCGTTTCGATAAACGCATCGCCAAGCGCCAATCAAAGTCATCACGTCCTTGATACGGCAAAGGGAAGAATTTTAATTTAACGTTGTAATAACCGACCATTTCTTGCTGTAGATAACGCAAAACTAAATAGGTGAATGGATCTTCCAGCGCACCATAGAACTTTAATACGGGACGCATTGCTTGAATATCAGCGAGCAATTCAGGGTCACTGACCAGATGCTCTCCCCATTCGATATGATTAATAAGAAAAACAGGTTCACCCGTGAGTAAATGCTGATGTTGCAATCGCCTAGTCAGGCGTAAAAAATCATCAATCGCTAAATAATGCCGCCCAGCAAAAGCAATATAGGCTTCGCTCACAGATTCATCACTGAATTCAACCGTCGGCGCAGAAGTCGAATCCAATACCACTACTGGTACCCGCTGAATGGCCATCTGATGCAGCAATCCCAGTTTGCCACTCTGATGTTGCCAAATCATGTGAAAAACATTTTGCAGCAGTCTTAAAAATTCAGCGCCTTGCAGTGGCGTAGATGACAGAATGACTTGCGCCTGCTTCATCAACGCTTCGGTGGGTGCAAGATAATTTTCTTGAAAAACAAAGCGATGTTGTTGCGCAAGTACTGCCGCATCGTGATGGGTGTACCGTAACCATTGCTCCGCACTCAGATGTTGCGGCGGTTCAGTCGCTTGGGTGGAAATGATAATTTTGAGCGGTCGCAGTCTAGGAATCAGGAGACTGTCTAATTGAGCTAACATCTGAACAAGAAGATAACTATACGCATCATCAAAACGCAAAAAAACGGTGAGTGTGGCTCGATTTGCACGCGCCGACGGTCGTCGTGCGCGAGCAGGTCTTTGCAGCAACCAGCGTGATCGTATCGGATCAAGCCATCTTCGCGTCAGCGACATTGTGATACCTAAGCTTGTAATAGAGGGTCTCTAATGATGGTTTTGTTTTTAACATAAAAAACGACGTTTCGCCACGTCCTAAAAATAAAATGTGATTCTGATATTCGCTAAATCTGATCAAAAGCAGACTTCTCTACACTTTTTATTATGTTCAACTTTTTCTTCTCTTGTCCATTTTCAGGCAAAAGAAGAAAAAGTTGAATGTGACTCGCTGATCGGGATTAATCGAGATTCATATCGGTCATCGCACCAGTCGATGCACTCGATACCAGACGTGCATATTTTGCCAACACACCACGCGTGTATTTCGGCGCTGGACGAACCCATGCTGCGCGACGTTTTGCAATTTCGTCATCACTCACCAACAAGTTCAGCTCACGCGTGACCGCATCAATCACAATGCGATCACCGGTGTGAACCAAAGCAATCAAACCGCCTTCAAACGCTTCAGGAGTGATATGACCCACTACGAAACCATGCGAACCACCACTAAAACGACCATCGGTAATCAACGCAACGGTTTGACCCAAGCCTTTACCCATGACGGCTGAGGTTGGCTTCAACATTTCACGCATACCCGGGCCGCCTTTTGGACCTTCATCTTTAATGACGATGACGTCGCCAGCAACCACTTCACCATTCAAGATGCCTGCCATTGCTTCGATTTCGCCGCTATAAACGCGCGCATTTCCTTCGAAACGTAAGCCTTCTTTACCCGTGATCTTAGCAACCGAGCCTTCAGCAGCGAGATTCCCTTTTAAAATGACCAAATGTGAATCAGGCTTGATTGGCGCATCAAATGGCATGATGATTTGCTGACCTTCAGGATAATCCTGAACATTTGCCAAGTTTTCAGCCAACGTTTTACCCGTAACGGTCAGACATGAACCATCCAACATGCCGCGATCAAGCATACGTTTCATCAAGGGTTGAATGCCACCAATTGCCACCAACTCGCTCATCATATATTTACCTGATGGACGAACATCCGCGAGCAATGGTGTTTCTTTACCAATACGGACGAAATCATCGAGTGTTAAATCAACATCAACCGTATTTGCCATTGCGATGAGATGCAATACCGCATTGGTTGAGCCGCCCAGCGCGATGACGATTTTGATCGAGTTTTCAAACGCCGCTTTCGTCATGATGTCGCGCGGTTTGATGTCGAGGCGCAGTAAGTTCATCACCGCCTCGCCTGCACGATGACAATCATCATGTTTTTCTTGTGACACGGCATCTTGCGCAGATGAACCTGGCAAGCTCATGCCGAGTGCTTCGATTGCAGAGGCCATGGTGTTTGCAGTGTACATGCCACCACATGAACCTGGGCCAGGGATCGCGACTTCTTCAATTTGTTTCACTTGAATGGCTGACAATTCGCCTTTGGCGTGTTGTCCAACGGCTTCAAATACTGAAATGATGTCGGTATGACCTGCACCCGGTTTGATCGAACCACCGTAAACGAATACGGAAGGACGATTCAAACGTGCTAGCCCCATGATGCAACCCGGCATGTTTTTGTCACAACCGCCGATCGCGATCAGACCGTCAAAGCCTTCACAGCCTGCAACCGCTTCAATGGAGTCTGCGATGATTTCGCGTGAGACCATTGAATATTTCATGCCTTCGGTGCCGTTTGCGATACCGTCAGAAATGGTAATGGTATTGAAGATCACGCCTTTGCCGCCAGCCGCATTTGTGCCTGCTTCTGCATCACGTGCCAAGCCATCAATATGCATATTGCACGGCGTCACCATTGCCCATGTTGAGGCAATCCCAATTTGTGGTTTTTTGAAATCTGCGTCAGTAAACCCGACCGCACGCAACATCGCACGCGCTGGCGCGAATTCGATGCCGTCAACCACTTGTGAAGAGTGTTTGCGGATATTGAGGTTGTCTTGATCGTTGTGACTGTCGTTACTCATGGGATATTCCTTTTATGTGCCTAGCAAATAGCGTGGGTCAAGGTGTGTTTCAAATTGGGGATAATTCTATGCCTTATGCGGACTCAGGGAAAGGCATAACATCGTAAGATCAGCATACTCGCCCTTATTTATCGAGTAAAATATATTAAATATATCCGAATAGGTCTAAAAATATATGATTTCAACCAATCTGAGATCGCTTAGACACTTCGTCGCCGTGGCTGAAGAACTCCATTTCGGGCGGGCGGCTACACGTTTACATATGACGCAACCGCCTTTAAGTCAGAGTATTCAGGCGCTGGAGCAAGAACTAGGCATCGCCTTATTTAATCGTACGAATCGTAGCGTCAGCCTGACAGCCGTCGGTGCATTATGGTTGCCCCATGTCCGTCTGATTTTGAATAAAACCGAAGCCCTGCCACAAGTTGCCAAACGTTTAGCGCGCGGCGAAATCGGAACCCTCCGTCTGAGTTTTGTCAGCACCACAGTTTATGGTGTCTTGCCTGAGATCGTCAGTCACTTTTCAGCAGCCTACCCCGATGTTGAAATCACATTACAAGAAGCCACAAGCAATATCCAAGTTCAAGCACTGTTAAACAATGATATTGATGCTGGACTCGTCATCGCCCCAACGCATCGAGACTTTCCGCCGGGACTTGACTATCATCAGATATCCTCGGACCCGCTCATCATTGCCATGCCGCAGAAATGGCTCGATGAGAAAGACGAAATAGGCGATGCCGAAACAATTAATCTACGTGATATGGCACATTTACCTTTAATCCTATTTCCTCGGGAAAGCTCACCCGCCTTGCACGATCTCATCACTGGATACTGTGCACATCTTGGCATCGAGCCATTGCTGGGCCAGCAGGCGATTCAGATGCAGACGATGATTGGACTGGTCTCTGCTGGAATGGGTTTTGCCTTGGTTCCCAATTCGATGCGTACATTGCAGCGTACTGGCGTTGTTTATAAAGCATTGAGTGAAGATTCGCCGATGATGGAAACAGGACTGGTTTTACACCAACACAACGCTCCACCCTCCGCACACAACCTGCTCCAATTTGCAATACAAATCCGTGAGGGCATTGTTGATTTATCATAAGGTCTTACGAGAAGTATTAATTTCAATGAAGATCAAAAGCAAAATCCTCCCTAGCCCTCCTTTTTCTAAGGAGGGAACCGTTCCTCCCTTTGCAAAGGGAGGTTAGGAGGGATTTGCTTTTGATATTATTTATAAAAAGCACCCCCTTCTAAATCTTTCCCCCTCTGGGGAAGACTTCAAAGCAAGCTGCCCCCTAGTCAGTTATAATCACCACCATCTCTTCATGTATTGAAAACAACGACTGTGAATTTAATTTTTGCTGGAACACCTGAATTTGCGGCGACTGCGCTGCAAGCTTTAATCGATGCTGGACACAACATTTGTGCGGTTTATACACAGCCTGATCGTCCGTCTGGACGTGGGCAAAAAATGACACCGTCAGCGGTGAAAGCACTCGCGTTGACGCAGAATATTCCTGTCTATCAACCGATTCATCTGAAAAGTAGCACTGAAGAAGGCCGTGCCGCACAAGCGGAACTGGCGCAGATTGTTGCGGATTCGAATGTCGATGCCATGATTGTTGCGGCGTATGGCTTGATTTTGCCGCAAACCGTCTTGGATATGCCACGTTTGGGTTGTCTGAACATTCATGCCTCACTCCTCCCGCGCTGGCGTGGAGCGGCGCCGATTCATCGGGCGATTTTGGCAGGCGATACAGAGACAGGCATTACCATCATGCAAATGGATGCAGGACTCGACACAGGCGACATGTTGTTTACGGCAACGCTGCCGATTGAAAATACCGACACCAGCGCGACGCTGCATGATCGCTTGGCATCATTGGGCGGTGAAGCGGTTGTCCACTCATTAGAAAAATTAGGGCATTATCAAGACAATAGAACCAAGCAAGACAATGACCTCGCCAATTACGCGGCAAAATTAACCAAAGCCGAAGGCAAAATTGACTGGACACAACCAGCGACCGTTTTAGATCGCTTGGTTCGCGGCTTACAACCTTGGCCTGTCGCGTATACCCAAATCGGTGATGACGTGTTGCGAGTTTGGTCAGCGGAATTGCTGGAGACTGCAGCGAATGCAGGGCAAGCAGGCGAAATCATTCATATAGATAGACTTGGCGTAACAGTTCGTTGTGGGGATGGGCTGTCGCTACGCCTCACCCAACTGCAATGGGCTGGCGGCAAACCGCTGAATAGCGTACAAATTCTTCAAGCGCAAAAACTTCACATTGGGCAACGCCTACAAGGAATAAGTCAATGAGCCTTCCTCCGAGATCTGACAAACCCCGCAAGTTTCATAATGCACCTGCGAATGCAAAACCACGTCCTGCCGCGCTCAATCTGCGCGCACAAGTGATTCGCGTGATCGTGAGTGTGCAAGAAGGTGAATCGCTCAATACATTGTTGCCAAAAGCTTTGGAAAAAACAGCTGAACGTGACCGTGGTTTGTTTAATGAATTAGTGATGGGCACGTTGCGCCATTGGTTTGCGTTGGATGAAGTCTTACAACCGATGCTCGCGCGACCATTGACAGATAATCGTGTGCAGGCTGCATTGCATCTGGGTTTGTATCAAATTTTCCAGACGCGTATTCCGCCACATGCGGCAATTAGCGAAACGGTTGATGCGGCAAAACAACTTGGGCAAGAAAAAGCCAGTGGTTTGGTCAATGCCTTACTGCGTCGCACGTTGCGCGAACAAACTGAACTTCAAGCGATTTTTGATCAGCATCATGCGTTGCCTGATTGGCTCGCCAAGCAACTGAAAAAAGATTGGGGCGATGAATGGCGAGGACTCGCGGAGTCGTTACGTCATAGTGCGCCGTTATTTTTGCGCGTGAATAAACGTCAGCGGACGCGAACTGGTTATTTGGATGCGCTTGCGCTGCAAGGCGTGAACTCGAATGCAACCGATGCGAATACCCCTGAGGCGATTCAACTCTTACAACATGTCAGTATTCCTAGCCTTCCCGGTTATTTGGAAGGTTGGTTTTCGGTACAGGATTTAAACGCGCAGCGTTGTGCGGCGTTGTTTAATGATGCGGATTTCAAAGGTTTGGACGGTAAAATTGTTCTCGATGCGTGCGCTGCACCGGGTGGTAAAACCGCACATTTGCTTGAGCAATACACCCCGCAAAAACTAATTGCGCTCGATAGTGATTCTTATCGTTTAAAGCGTGTCCGTGAAAATCTCAATCGTTTAGAGCTGTTTGACCAAACCCGCGTGACGGTAGCGACTGCTGATGCGAGTTCATGGCAAGCAGAAACTCCGATTGATGCCATTTTGCTGGATGCACCGTGCAGTGCGACGGGGGTTTTGCGCCGTCATCCTGATATTCGGTTGCTCAGGTTAGAGACTGATATTGCTCAGACGGTCGAGTTGCAAGCGAAGCTGCTGGATCACTTGTGGTCACAACTGAAAGTTGGTGGACGCTTGGTGTATATCACTTGCTCACTGCTCAAAGCTGAAAACGAAGATCAAATTGTTGCCTTCCTTGAACGTACGCCAAATGCGGTTGAGAAACCGATTGTTGCGGATTGGGGCATTCAACGCCCTGTCGGTCGTCAATGTTTCCCTGCGACAGATAGTGGTGATGGGTTCTATTTTGCCGTTTTAGATAAAGTTTGATGGATAAGGTTTGATGAATAAAACCTGCACCCTTTGCCAAACTGTTTTTGACTGCTCTGGTTGCACCACAGGCGCATGCTGGTGTATGACTTACCCTGCTATTTTTAGTTGTGTATCCAACACTGACTGCGTCTGTCCAACCTGCCTCACAGCGATGACCAAAGCTCATATCGAACAAACCATTGATGATCGCTCGGTACATGTCGCTGCACCCGCCGCCGCGACAGCCTGCCAAGGGCAACCGCTGATTGAAGGGCTTGATTACACGATTGAAAATGGACTGTGGGTTTTTTCGCGCTGGTTCTTTCTGAAGCGCGGAGAATGTTGTGGCAATATCTGCCGCCACTGTCCTTATGGTCATGTGAATGTCAAAAAATAATTAATGCCATCTAAAATAGCTCATTGAGCCTGTCGAAATGCGCGGGGATACTCAGCGATAAAAATTAAGACCTTCACTTCGACAAGCTCAGTGAACTTTAAATCATTCACCTTACATCCTAAATTTAAGAAATCGTTCTATGACTCACTCACCAATTCATTTCGATCAAAAACCGAAAGCGCTGATGTGCTGGAGCGGCGGTAAAGATTCCGCGATGGCTTTATATAAAGCACAACAAAGCTTCGAAGTCGTCACGCTGTTGACCACGTTAAATGCGGATTTCGGTCGTATTTCCATGCATGGCGTGCGCGAGGAATTGTTAGATGCGCAAGCGGATGCGATTGGCTTACCGTTGATTAAGGTGTGGGTACGCGCGGGTAGCAATGAAGAATACGAACAGCAAATGACCGACGGCTTAAACAAAGCCAAAGCCCAAGGCGTGACGCATGTGATTTTTGGCGATATCTTCTTGCAGGATTTACGTGAATATCGTGAGCGGCAATTGGAAAAAGTCGGTTTAACCGCCGTGTTTCCGTTGTGGCATTCGAATACTAGCGAGCTTATTCAGACGTTTGTCGCACAAGGTTTTTCCACCATTACCTGTTGCATTAATGATGGTTATTTGGATCAATCTTGGGCGGGTCGTGAGATTAACTCATCATTTATTGCCGAGTTGCCCGCGCATGTTGATCCGTGTGGTGAAAATGGCGAATACCATACTTTTTGTTTTGCAGGACCAATTTATCGTCAGCCGATTCAGGTCACGCTCGGCGAAGTGATTTATCGTCCATTACCGACCCCGATGCCAATCAGTACTCAATCAGATGAACAAGATGCTGATCAGTATGTGTGTCAATCTGTTGTTGAAACTAAAGGGTTTTGGTTCTGTGATTTGGTGGCTGTGGGGTAGTGAATTGCTCGTAATGGCGGCAACGGGTTCTATTTGAGAGTGTTGGTTGATGTTTGATTGCGGTGATTTATCGCGCGGGTAAGGTTAAATATAATTTTGACGTTGTTTAGATATGAATATTTTTAGAGAGTTATTATGCCTATAGAGTCAACTTTCGAATCATGGCTTGGAAGCCTATTGAACTATAACGAGTCACAGATAAAAACATTACTTGAAGACAAAGTTACTTTGCACTTTCTTATTGCTT
>JACMMY010000157.1 GCA_014378805.1 Moraxellaceae bacterium | reverse complement strand
TTTGCTCTACGCCACCCGAAGTATCAGTCGATGTTGATCCACTTGCGTTGCCTGCTGCAACCAAATGGAGTGCACCTTCCATCGTGCCATAAAGCACTGAACTTGTCCGTGCATCAGCAAGTGTACCGTCAGAATTGATGTTTGCTGAATATGTCACTTGGACTGGCAAAGAATGGATAATTCCACCCGTTGCAAAGTTCGCTTTAACTGTCGGTGCTGAAAGTGCTGGCACTGTCGAAGGTAATGGTGAAAGTGGTTGTACATAACCTAGATAATTCAACAGGGTCAAGCGCGTACTCATCGCAATATTACTTAGAGGAGTCGCATTGAACTTAGTTGTAATGTAGCTATCAATCCACGTTTCTCCTGCAGCTGATGGTGCAGCAGGGATGCGTAACATACCAGAACCGCAAGAATAGGGTACGGCTGAAGTACACGAACTTGAAAAAGACGGTGACAGTTCGCCATTCCCCGATGAATTATAGTTCGTCCATAAAGGGCGCAAAGTACGTGGTGATACACCCGATGTCGGCATCCTCACCTTGGAGAAGGCACCGCCTTTCAAAGTAATACCACCATCAGCAACACCTGTTGAGTTCCAGAGATCTGTCGTAGATGCAACGGCTGGAGTTGATGAAGTATCCATCACAAAGGTCCCATCATCATTCAAAATCGTCGCCAAAGGTGATGCGCTTTTCAGAGTTCCGCTTGCGACGTTATATTTCTTCAGATTACCTTCCCATATGAGTGCTGATGTTGATGCTGGATCTGGTGTCAGTACTCGCATATAAGCGTAAGGCTGAAAGCTATTAGGATCAACGCCATCGACTGGCACTGCAGCCGCACCCGTGACCAATGGAGTAATGTCGGTCTGAATCAAATCCTCGAGGAATTTCTTGATACTCCGTGTTACATCAGCCGCACTACCCGCCTGATAGAAACCACCACCACCGTAACTGGTGCTACAATTTAGCTCACTACCCGCGCCACCAGCACGCGCGCCCCAGTCACAGGCATTACTTGGATCGGTATTATTAAGATTTTCAAATACTGCACCAAAACCCACAAGCGCAGTTTGAATGGATGCGCCCGGAACTGTCGCAGTGCTGCTATATTGTGGATTAGTCGCACCATCTCCAAATTTTGTGCCATTGGCTCGCGTCGTCGTATTTCCGTACAGGGCATTTGAAAATGTTCCGATACAATCCCACGCTGGATAAGTATTAGTGGCACCTGTATTCGATAAAATGGGCGATGCAGGGGTGATTGGTGAAGTTGCGCAACTAAATGTTGATCCGGAGGAACCTAGAGCCGCCTTCATGACATTGAATTGATCATTGGCAGGGCCGTTTGGCTCACCGTCGGTTAAGAAGTAAATCCCTTGACCATTACAACTTGCGCGGTCGGCAGTGGCAGGTAAGGGCGAAATATAGCTTGAACCCGATTTTGAACTTGCAATAGAGTTCGCAAAACCACTATCTGGATCAGCGAAGCTCCCCACGGTATTCTTGTAATAGATAATGTAAGAAATATTTGAAATCGTTTGTGTATAGGTTCCATCATATGCCGTCGCACCTGAATTCGCATATTGGGTCGTGGTGGTCGTAGAACTCCATGTACTACACGTTTGATTATTGACCGATACTGCTCCGTTACTTGCAACATTTAATGTGGGCGCACTATTCAACGTGGAGCACATGTTATATGCGCCGACAATCGTATTTATTCTTCTATAAACATCTTTACGGTATGTCAGCGAAATGTTATTTGCGGTGGTTGTCCCTAGCATATAAGCGGCAGCTTCCGCATATGCAGGTGCTGTCGGCGTTGCACCGATGGTAGTCCCACCAGCAAATGCACTATTAATCGCATTTTTGAGCAGATAACGTTGACCTGTCGTTCCAGTTCCATTGGTAACCACTGGGCGAAGTGCCGCCGCAGGATATAAAATTTTACCTGACCTCGTATTATTGAACGTTCCAACACCCATCACCGCATCATCAGAAACAGTCGCATCATCTAATGCCGCATACATCCCTGCTTGAACGCGATATATTCGCGTAAAGCATTTGTAAATAACAGTCGAGGTTGCCGTAGCCGTATTGCCTGTTGCAATACATCCATTAGTGACATGGACTTGATCCGCTGCACTTAAGGCGCTATAAGTACTTCTAGTAACAGGACAGTACTTAGGCACATAAGAAGGTGCACTCGTCGTCGCGGTATCATTGGATAAAGTACAATTGCTCGCTAATCCGTAATCTTCATTAAGCGAACCACTTGCCATACTACCCGAGTTATCCAGCATCATGACCAACGTCACTTTTCCTGCAGTCCCTTTACGATAGATCGTCAAATCGCCAGGTAGCGCTGCGTGTACAATCGATCCGGACAGTGCAATGACGATCGTTCCAACCGTAAGACTGTAACGATATCGCGTATATTGACTGAGTTGATTAAACATTTCACACCTCTCAAAAGTCGAATGTCTATCCTAGACTTGATGCTAATTTACGGCGGTAGTCTGGGTTAAACCAGAACTTAAGTTGTATTCCTGCACTTGTGTATTCGCTGGAACACCATAGCGTGCCAAGCAATCCGTTATCGTTTCTTTATTCGCGTTTGCTTCATCAGTATTATCGCTGATGCGCCCTTCCAGACAATTTGTTTGCACGTCTGAAAGAGAACCCGTCGCCATACTGGGCAGCATTGACGTAGAAATAATGCGTAGGGGCTGCTGTGTCGTTAGGCCTTTTGGCAAGCCACTATTCTCGCTGACAGAGGTATCTCTAGCCAGCGCATCACCAGGGCGACCAGTGCTTTCTGTGGTGGGTTGCAACACCGCAACTTGAGTGACAACTGCGTTACGTCCACTACCGAAGTCAGTCGTCAAATTACAAAAACCACCACCACCACTATCATCGACAACACTAGCATCACCCGTACCCGCATGAATGGTATTTGCCTTTATAGTCGCATTAAACACTTCCGCTTTTGTAGGCCGGTAACAAAAAACCAGCTCACGCCCAAGATTATCCGGACTTAACGCACTACCAACCACAGTCGCCAAACTCAACGCACCGCTTGCATTCATGTCGAGATTTGAGTAAGTATTTAGCACTGTATCTGATGACTGAACCAAAAGCTGACGTACTTGAGCACTTGTAGAAATGCCTAAAGTTGTCAGTCCCTGACGCATTGCCATGACACCAAGCACTGTAATAACCAACAAAATCAAAAGCACTGCAATCAAAGTCGATCCACGTTGGTTTTTTGCATATAATTCAGACTGAGTCGAAGTATAGTATTGAGAAATCATACGTTAACTCCTAGCGCATTGCGTAAAGCAATTGTCGTGGTATAAACCTGACGTACAAAGCGATTAGTGTTTGGCGCGGTCGCTGTGTTTGGCGTGACAGTCTGATCAAACAGGGTAAAACTTCTAGTCGGGTCAATAAGCGCACTATTGGTATTATCAAGGGAACGAACTAATGCAGAAATCTGAATAGACACAATGCGCGGCGCCACAGTTGCTGCACGTGCAGGAACAGCTGGGGGACCGACAACTGCCGCTGCACCCGCACGAGCGGCGGCAGCTGCCGTGTTGTATTGCGCAACCGTGTAATAGCTCATGTTACCCGCGAGATCCTGCGCACCTAATACGATATGAAACTGATCTACTCGCGACATGATGATCTGCCCCGCACCACCAAAACCCGTGATTGCGGCAGGTTGCGCGGATACTGCGCCTGTCGTTGCAGCAGGTGTGTTCGCATCACAAGCAAGTGCCAAGTTTTTAATTTGAGAATCCGCACTCACCCCATCTTCACGCAAGAAGTAACGCTCTACAACCAAATCACCCGCTAACACAGCCTGACCTTCACAGTTAGACATATTCGCCGGGGCTTGATACTGGATCGTTAGCTGATCACTTGCTTGAGCAGCACCTGCTTGAGACACATTAGACACGCCCGTCCATTCATTACCCGTACCGACTGTCTCTCCACCACTATGCGTCATGAGTCCCGATGACAGCGGTGTTGTCTGCGGCAAATTTGTGGTAGTCAGTACAATACCCCCCCAAGGCGTAATATCGCTTAATGAGAGATTCAGGACATTACCATAATTGGCTAAGCGAACGTCTTTGGCAATATAATCAAGCCCAAACATGCCATTATCCTGCATATCTCCGGCTGCTTGCTGCAAACGTGCACTCACAACACCACCCCAAAACAGTTGACTTGCTGCCGCAACAAGCAACAAACCCAAAACGATAGAAATCATCAACTCAATAATGGTAAAACCCGCATGAGCGCGTTTCATAGCATTCAATGATTTGGTTCTTTGCGTAGGGCGTACAACGAATGAATTTAACATATCAATAAGCCTCCATCATGACGCATGTTGCTTCGGGCTGATAAATCCCATCACTCGACATGCAATCAGTGGAAACTACTGTTGTGGAGGCAGGCAATGTATTGGTGTTATCAAGAGTCGTCTTACCCCATGCAGCAAACAAGCATTGACGTTTAACAGGAGCTGCACTGACCCCAGGGCAATCCTTCATTGTGACCCGAATACCTCGATTAAAGGCAGACTGAGCAACTTTAAAGGAATCGTAATCTGCCACTTCAGAGGCCAAGCATAAATTTGGATAAGTCAGACTTACGCAATCCTTACTGACCGAAGTGCCCGAAGCAAAACTCACATAGCTTCTGACAAGTGCTGGATAATTTGCTTGCGCAGTTCTGTTTACTCGAACATTTTCAGCCAAACCGCGTAAAATCAACATGGCCTGAGAACGATTCGACGCTTCGCCTGTCGCTTCGACTGCACGTACCTGCAAAATAGAAAAACCAAGCACACCAATTCCCAATAGGAGCATCGCGACAAGTACTTCAACCATACCCACTCCGCGCTGATGATTATGCATAGTCAATCCATCGGGTAAAAATTTTGTCTTTATAATGCGCTGATGATTATGCATTTTTCACAACCCTCACTGCACCAGAAACCGTCAAACTCACGGTATAGCCCGTGTCAGAGTAACCCGTCGATGTAATCACGAAATCCTTATTTGCAGTCAGTGAAGTAAGTGCACCTGTGGTGGACGTAGCGATTTGCACGCTTGAATCTGGCCGAAAACGAATCACGATCGCATCGTTGTTAATCACTATTTTATTATTGACAGTTGCAATCTGTGTAACCACGTTATCTGTCGCAGTTGCATTATCGATTGCAGTACCTGTTTGAAGCGTATAAAAGCTTGTTTTCGCGATTTTAGCTTGGTCTGCTGTGGTGACGTTGGTCGTAAATAGACTACCCGAATTTAGACCATTCCACTGATTATTCGTTGAGCTTGTCGGATATGAAGCACGTACATCCACTGTTCTTCGATAAAGTACTGCAGTATTTCTCGCTGTTTGCAAAGCTTGCGCTAACTCAAATGTTGCACTTTTAATTTGCTGACGAGCAAGCGCATTACCAATAGATGGCGATGCAACCACCGCTAAAATTGCCATGATCGCGACGACAACAAGCAGCTCCACCATCGTGAATCCGCGCGTCGAATGAGGCAATAAGCTGCGAGAAACCATGACAAACCCTTCTATTTAATTTTACGACCGCTCATTCCCGAACGGCACTTACAACATGTACACGATACACTTAAACAATTAAGTACACCAACCAGCATACGACAGACACTGCTAAACAACAGACAAACAACATAACCATGATGAAAATTGCAAACTATGTCTCATTTAGACTGCTTATTTTTCAAGCGCATTATTGTCTAACTCGACAAAATTTATGAGATAAACGGATTATCCACGATAACCTCAGGTTTATTCTCGATTTGAGTCGGTAAAGTGGCGTTCTGTAACGCAGATACGATTAAATTGAATTTTTTCTGTAATATGAGCGCTTGGGCTAACCCTTGTTGATCTTTGGTGATGCTCCCTTGCCCATAGATTGTCACATGATCAATATGATTTTCTAGGGTCAATCCTGCAATTTCAACGGATGAAGACTCATCAGCAAAAGGTCTAAAACTCATTATTCCTCTCCTTTTGTCATATCAATAATCTGGGTTTTTCCGCCTTCACATAAACGACAAAACACCATCGTTATTGGGCTAAATCATAGTCGCGTACGCCCAACAAATATAAGATCCCATCCAATCCAACGCTAGAAATCGCTTGGTCAGCATTTTGGCGTACTAATGGCTTGGCTCGAAAAGCAATGCCTAAACCTGCAATCGAAAGCATCGGTAAATCATTCGCACCATCGCCCACCGCCATCACTTGTTCTAAGCTGATCCCATCACGCAGCGCCATCTCATGGAGTAATTCAGCTTTACGCGCTCCGTCTACGATGCGTCCTGTGACCTTGCCTGTGACTTTACCATTTTCAATATCTAAATGATTGGCATGGACTTCATCAATACCGAGTTTTTCTTGTAAATATTCAGCAAAATAAGTAAAGCCCCCCGAGAGGATCGCAGTGCGATAACCCAATGCTTTTAATGTAGAAATCAGTCGTTCTGCGCCTTCAGTAATGCGTAAATTCGCAGCAATGCCCGCTAAGACATTGACGTCTAACCCTTCGAGCAATGCAACACGTGCTTTAAAGCTTTGCGCAAAATCAATTTCACCTTGCATCGCTCGCTCAGTAATCTCAGCAACTTGCGCACCAACACCTGCCGCAATGGCTAACTCATCAATCACTTCCTGCTCAATCAAGGTCGAGTCCATATCAAAACACACTAAACGACGATTGCGGCGATAGGCATTGTCTTCTTGCACTGCGATATCAATCGATAAATTAGCAGAAAGCATTAAACATTCGGCGCGTAGACTTTGTGCATCGGTTAAGCGACCCAGCACGCCGATTTCAACGCACGCTCGACCTTTAAATTCAGCTTCAGAAAGTTTTTCTAACCCCAAGCGACCCGACAAACGCTGTAACCGATCAATATTAAAACCATGCCGCGCAATCACCGCTGCAACCGCAGCCAAATGTTCAGGCGTTAAATGACGGGCAAGTACGGTGACAATATAACGAATTTGACCACCCTCTTTTACCCAGTTTTCATACTGTTCTTTTGTGATCGGCTTAAAGCGTGCGGCCAAGCCAAGCTCATGAGAAACCAAAAGAATTTCCTTTAAGGCAAGTGCCGATTCGGTTTCATTCTTACTGGCGATCACCAGCGCTAGTGAGAGCTGGTCATGAATGACGGCTTGACCGATATCCAGAATATCCAGATCATACTTTGCCAAAACGGCCATAAGTCTGGCAAACTGGTTCGGCTGATCTGCCCCTAAAAACGACATTAAAATGATTTCGTGCATTGCGCTTAGCCATACTTGAGTGACAATATGTGGCGCATCATAATACATTTCTAACTTTAACGCCTCGGAGCTCGTGTGAACGCACCTCGTCAAGGGCTATATGCCACCATCATTGCTATTAGTTTTGCTCTTCACACTGCTTTGATTGTTGAAGGTGCGGCGCATCAACTGGCATCGACACGCGATGCTCAGGGACAATTATTGATTCGGCAACTGGCTGAGGATGCGAGTTTGGGCGTCGCACGTCAAGACACCGTCGCATTAGCGTTATTGGCCAATCGATATAGCCAACGACCTGATGTGGTATCAATGCGCTTACTGGCAGCCGATGGCCATATCCTTGCAACTGGGGGCAATGCGCCATCGCGCAGCGGTGCATCATTTCAACAAATTTTATTTCAAGATCGAGCGCAAAGTGGGCAAGTTGAGCTCACTTTGGCGGATATTAGCTTAGGTGAAATCATTCGTTTGCAGTGGTTACCACTGCTGCTTTCATTGCTCATCCACGCATTTTTGTGGTTGTTTTATCGCGTGGTTGCTCGGCCAAAACCACTCTGGGCAGCAGACACTCATGCTGCTGATCATTTTGAAGAATCAGAATCTGGCAATTCAACAATTGAAGGCACTTCAGACACCACTCCAACGACAGAACCCAGTTTGCAACTGAAAGCCGCTGAAGCAACCAGCGCTACGCCGAAAGTCTATCCTGTCGTCCTCAAAATAACCTTTGATGATCCAAAATCTTTATTGGATACCTTAACGCCATCAATTGCGCAAAAATATTTCAATTTATGCCAAAAACTGCTTGAAGAAGCGATTCGCGTATTAGGTACACACATGCCTAATGACGGTGAATCAACTGAATTGACCGTCATTACTCCATTTGGTATGAATGGCGCGCTCGTGGGCGTCAGTCAAAGCTCAACGCCCACATTGGGGCATTTATTATTGCTAGCACAATTGGTTAATTTATTAAGCGACGCGGTCTATCGCCGCAATCGCTTGGAAAAACGCTTTGCGCTTCATACGCATACTGTGATTAGTGAAGCCCATGAAGAATCAGATGCAATCACTCAAAGCGCTATCCTCGTTCAACACGCCAAAACCAATGATGTGCTGATCAAAGTGTCCGATAGCAACCTGTCACGACTAATGATTCAATTCAGTTTAAGTGCACTCGAACAGGCGGTTGATCTCCCAGAAAACAGTGAGATCGGCGAAATCATGAGGCTAAATGGTTTACGTAGTGATCAGGCGCAGTTGATAGAGCGTACGCGCGCACAAATTCTAGGATGATCGGGCGAATAGGTTTTTTTAAGTTTATTCTTTAAAATAAACTTGGCGCGATTTTCTTGGTCACCCCCAAAGAACGATAAAAGGTAACCGTAAAGGTTACCCCACACACTATCGTTCTCTTTTATGAATCATTGGTCTGCGGCTTGATTCATTTTTTGAGTCTGTGCATCATTAGCATCTAAAGCTTTGTCTAGCTTTTGACGCATCGCCGTACCGTTATACCCGACCGCATTGGCCGCTTCGACACTTCGCGTTTCAGGACGGCCTGTATCACTCACAATCGGCTTAGGTGGCTCAGGTTTACTACATGCTGTCAGACCGAGACCCAAAGAACCGACTAGACATACAGCGCTTAACAAAGGACCTGTTTGATTCATCACTTTATTCACGGTTATCACTCCTTGACCTGCTCTATCGTTAATTCATCGCCTATAGGATGCCACAAGCGTTTCTTAAAAAACTACTTAAAACAACTCAATTTGACAGATTCTTAGGCGTGAAATGATTTTGAATCTCGTCTGCATCACGACTTAAAAAGATAGATGCATACGCGCAAGTCACAAAAGCCCTCAAAACGTTTAGAATCAGATAGAATACTATCCACAAATTCAGTCTCTATCAATGCAGCCTCTTAATGATGCGATTGCCATAAGGTCTTTTTCATGACATCGAATGCCACAAAAATGAACACCGTCGAAGAACTTGTTGCCGACATTCGTGCGGGTCGCATGGTCATCTTGATGGATGACGAAGACCGCGAAAACGAAGGTGATTTAGTCATGGCGGCAACCCAAGTGCGCCCTGAAGACATCAACTTCATGATCACGCACGCACGCGGTTTAGTCTGTTTGACGCTCTCGCGTGAGCGTTGTACTCAGCTGAATTTACCACTCATGGTTGAACGCAACGGTGCATCACACGGCACGAACTTTACGTTGTCAATTGAAGCCGCGGAAGGCGTTACGACGGGTATTTCTGCCGCTGAACGTGCACGCACCATCCAAGCGGCTGTTGCGCCAATGGCAAAACCGACTGACATCGTCCAACCAGGTCATATTTTTCCACTGATGGCGCAGCCAGGCGGCGTGTTACATCGTGCAGGACATACTGAAGCAGGTTGTGATTTATCACGCTTGGCAGGACTTGAGCCAGCGTCGGTGATTTGCGAAATTATCAATGAAGACGGTGAGATGGCGCGTCGTCCAGATCTTGAGATTTTTGCCGCAAAACATGGCATCAAAATGGGCACCATCGCGGATCTTATTCAATATCGCATGTTGAATGAACAAACTGTAGAACGCTTGAGTACTCAACAATTCAATACAGCACATGGTGAATTCACCCTTCATCGCTATAAAGAATACGGCAGCGCAGATACCCATATTGCACTGGTAAAAGGCCATCCAGAACAAGGCGTGACCACTGTTCGCGTGCATGGCTTAAATCCATTACGTGACTTACTGCAAGCTCAGTCTAAAGGCAAGCCTACTTGGTCAATTGACTCTGCGCTTAAAACAATTGCAGCAAGTGAACGCGGTGCATTGGTCTGGGTGAGTCAAGGTGAGACAGTTGATTTCGGTTCATCACTGGATGCACTTGATCAGCCGACATCTGCTACTTCATCAGCTCATTACCGTTCAATTGGTGTAGGTGCACAGATTTTACGTGATTTGGGCGTGCAACAAATGCGCTTACTTAGCTCACCCCTGCGCTTTAATGGATTATCAGGCTTTGGGTTAGAAATTGTTGATTACGTTCTACCAAATAGTGCCGCGATCAAAGCGTAACCATTTATACTACGCATCATATAGCGGATTTTTTAAAAAGCGATTTAATACCTTATTATTGTTTAATTGAAGGAATGACACCATGACCATCCAAGTCATTGAAGGCCAACTGCACCAAGGTAATGAAGGCAAATATGCGGTACTCGTCGGTCGTTTTAACAGCTTTATCGTTGAAGCGCTTCTCGACGGCGCGCTAGACACCTTGAAACGTCACGGCGTTGATGAAAAAAACGTCACTATCATCCGTGCACCCGGTGCATGGGAGCTCCCTTTGGTCGCTAAAAAATTGGCAGCGACTGGCCAATACGATGCCATTATCGCGCTGGGTGCAGTGATTCGTGGTGGCACACCCCATTTTGATTTCGTGGCTGGCGAATGTGCGAAAGGCTTGGGCGTCGTCGGCTTAGAATATAACTTGCCTGTTATTTTTGGCGTATTAACAACTGACAGTATTGAACAGTCGATTGAACGTGCGGGCACGAAAGCGGGCAATAAAGGTGCTGATGCTGCACTGACCGCCATTGAAATGGTTAATTTGTTGAAGGCGATTTGAAGTAATGGCACAGCAACCAAATGGCTTTAAAGCCAATCCGACAACCTTCGCCGCCAAACGCAAAGCACGTCGCTTTGCGATGCAGGGTTTGTATGAGTGGCTGTTGACCAATAATCCTGCGCATGAGATCGAGGCACGTACGCGTGCTGAAAATCACATGAACAAGACAGATATTGTTTATTATCACGAACTCATTAGTCAGACCATTGCGCAAAACGAATCGTTGGATGAAATCCTAGATCCTGCCATTGATCGTGAACTTGAGGCATTGAATGTCGTCGAACGCGCCATTTTATTGCTCGGTGTCTATGAGATGCGCGAACGGTTAGAGATTCCATATGCCATCGTCATTGATGAAGGCGTGGAATTGGCGAAGCATTTTGGCGCAACCGATAGTCATAAATATGTCAATGGCGTACTCGACAAACTCGCACGTCAACTGCGTCCTGAAGAATTTGCTGCTGGACGTGCCGCACGTAAAGCCGCACAGCAAACTGATTCGACAGACCACAGTGATACTGACACTGATCTGACTTAATCAGTCCTTATGGATGAATTTTCGCTGATTCAACAATACTTTCAACGAAAGTCTAAGCAAAATTCATCCATAGGCGTCCGTCTTGGCATTGGTGACGATGCTGCACTACTCGCACCGCCTGCACAGCATGAGTTGGTCATCAGTACTGATACCCTGATTGCAGGGCGACATTTTCCGTTTGAGACAGATGCATTTGATATCGGCTGGAAAGCTGTCGCGGTTAATCTCTCTGATCTCGCCGCGATGGGCGCGACCGCTCACAGTATTTTACTCGCACTCACTCTTCCTAAAGCCGACCCTGAGTTCCTCGCCAAACTGGCTGAGGGAATTTTTGCGTTGTGTGATGCGTCGAATGTCACGTTAATTGGTGGCGATACCACACGCGGCGAGACGTTAAGCCTTACAGTGACTGCGCTGGGTTGGATTCCAACGGGGCAAGCCATTCTCAGAAGTGGCGCGCAAGTCGGTGATCTCATCGTGGTATCCAACACGCTCGGTGATGCGGCCTTTGCGTTGCAACATCTCACCAATACCAAATTAGATCCAAATTTAAAATCACGACTTGATCGTCCGATTCCACGTTTAGAACTAGGCAAAGCCTTGCGTGGCTATGCCTCGGCAATGCTTGATATTTCAGACGGTTTGGCGCAGGACTTAGGGCATATTCTGACCGCAAGTGATGTTGCTGGTCAGATACACGTTGAAAAACTTCCCTTTTCTACATTATTAGCTGCACTCAGTGCTGAAATACGAGCCCCTCTTGCGCTGAGTGGCGGCGACGACTACGAGTTGTGTTTCACCATTTCCCCACAGAAATTTGCTGATTTTCAGCAGCTTTGGTTGGTCAATGACTTGCCATTGACGGTAATTGGTGAGATCGTGCAGCACACGCCTAAAAACGAAAGATTAACGATTTCATATAATCATCAGCCTTTCCATGTAAATACTCAGGGATTTAAGCATTTTGACTGAACTGCCAACCTCAAAAAAAGACATTAGCCCTACAGGCACAGCCGTTTTATTTAAAGAAATGAACGTGCTCGACAAATTGTGTTACTTCTTGGGCGTCGGTTTAGGTTCAGGATTGTCTCCGAAAGCTCCCGGCACTGCGGGTTCATTTCTCGTCTTATTTTTTGCGCCACTGTGGATTTATCTGGGTACTTATCCTTCGCTCGGTGTAATTGCCATTGCTGCGGTTATCGGCATTCCAATTTGCGGTCGCACCGCACAATTAATGGGTGTGCATGACGATGGGCGTATTGTCTGGGATGAGTTTGTCGGGCAATCGATGGTGCTAATGCCGATGCTGGCATTAGGCAAACTAACGGCATTCGATGGTATGACGCTGATCAATATTTTGATCGCCTTCGGTCTGTTTCGTTTGTTTGATATCTGGAAACCGTGGCCAATTCGTTATTTTGATCGCAACGTGCATGGTGGTTTTGGTATCATGGTTGACGATATTTTGGCAGGGCTGTTTGCTGCGCTGGCGATGTGGGGTTATTTGGTTTGAATTTGACGGTTAATATTGAAAAGTTAATCCAAAACCGCTGTGCAGTATTTGCAATATTGATTCAAGAAAACCGATTTAAAAGACTGATTTAACAAATTAAAAAGATTGGAGAACAACCGCATGACGCTCAGTGTCATTATTCTAGCCGCTGGTAAAGGCACTCGAATGAATTCGCGTTTGCCAAAAGTATTACAACCGCTCGCAGGACAACCCTTGCTCGCCCATGTGTTTGCTCAGACCGCACGGATTGAAGCCGATCGTGTGATTACGGTATACGGTCATGGCGGCGACGTGGTGAAAGACACCTTTAAATGCCCGTCATATGCACAACAAGTCATTGAGTGGGTTGAACAAGCTGAGCAAAAAGGCACAGGTCATGCAGTGCAAGTCACCCTGCCAGTTTTGCCAACGACAGGACAAAGTCTGATTTTGTACGGCGATGTCCCTTTGGTTCGTGCTGACACCTTGCGTCGTCTGCTCGATGCCGCCAAAGGTGGCTTGGCCATGATTACTTTAAAGCTCGACAATCCAACGGGATATGGTCGGATCGTGCGTGATCAAGCGGATAAAATTACCCGTATTGTGGAACAAAAGGACGCTAGCGAACAAGAACGTGCAATTACCGAAGTGAATACGGGTATTTACGCGGTCGATAATGCGCTATTACATCGTTGGTTGCCAAATTTGTCGAATGAAAATGCACAAGGTGAATACTATTTGACCGACATCGTCGCAATGGCGGCAAAAGACGGGATTGAGATTGGTAGCATTCAACCGAGCTATGCGTTTGAAGTGGAAGGCGTCAATGATCGCCTACAACTCTCTGCGTTAGAGCGTCAATGGCAGCGCCATCAAGCCAACGAGTTGATGAAAGCAGGTGTGACGTTACTTGATCCTGCTCGTTTTGATTTGCGCGGTAATCTCACCGTTGGCCAAGACGTGCAAATTGATATTAATGTGATTATTGAAGGTGAATGTTACCTCGGTGATGGCGTTCGCGTTGGTGCAGGCTGTCATTTACGCAATGCCAAAATCAGCAGCGGCACTAAAATTTTGGCATACAGTATTATTGATGATGTCACGATCGGTTCTGATGCGTTTATTGGTCCTTTTGCGCGCTTACGTCCAGGTACGGTGTTGGCGGATGGCGTACATATTGGCAACTTTGTCGAAGTCAAAAATAGTCGTATCGGTGATGGTAGCAAAGCCAACCATCTTGCGTATATTGGCGATGCGATGATTGGCGCAGAGAGTAATATTGGCGCGGGAACCATTACCTGTAATTATGATGGCGCGAATAAACATCAGACAGTGATTGGCTCACATAGTTTTATTGGCTCGAATAGCTCACTGGTTGCGCCTGTCAGTATCGGTGATAATGCAACCGTTGGAGCTGGCTCAGTCGTGACCAAAGATGTTCCTGCCGACACGCTCGCCGTTGCGCGTGGTTTGCAACGGATTATCACGACCTATATTCGTCCTAAAAAAACCAAGTGATCCATGCGTTAAAAAAAGGTTATGGACAGGTTAGTCATTGAAATTGAATACGCGCTTTTATTTACTGAATGCTTGTCTCCTTCCTCCTCAAGGGGAAGATTTCAACTCAAAAGAATTGAACTAGACACAAACGAAAGAACTACATTTAAAATTAGCTAGGAAATTAAACGATATGTGTGGAATTGTCGGTGGTATCGCGGAGCGTAATGTCGCACCTATCTTGGTCGAAGGCCTGAAACGCCTCGAATATCGGGGTTACGATTCAGCAGGTCTGGCACTGATTGATCAAGGCGAGATCGTTCGCGAACGCCAAGTCGGTAAAGTGGCCGTGCTAGAAGCCGCAGTTCAAGCCAAGCATCTACACGGTACTTTAGGCATTGCACACACCCGCTGGGCAACGCATGGCGTCCCCTCAGTCGCCAATGCACATCCGCATGTTTCAGGAACGATTGCTGTTGTCCATAACGGGATCATCGAGAACTACCAACTTCTGAAAGCTGAGCTGCAAGCCGAAGGGTATGTATTCACCTCACAAACTGACACTGAAGTCGTCGCGCATCTGGTGCATCGTGCGATGCATAGCCATTCGACTTTGCTTTCAGCGGTACAGTCTGTCCTTCCACTCCTGCATGGTGCTTATGCGCTCGGCGTTGTTAATAGTCTGAACGCTGATGAACTGATCGCAGTTCGCGCGGGCTCACCGCTGGTAATCGGCTTAGGTATTGGTGAAAACTTTATTTCCTCGGATCAAATGGCGTTATTGCCAGTCACTAACCGATTCATTTATTTAGAAGAAAAAGACGTCGTGCGACTGACACGTGACTCGATTGAGATTTATCAAAACGGTCAACCCGTGGTCCGCGCATCGCATGAAATTGATGTCAGCGATAGCGCGAGTGACAAAGGCGGCTACAAACACTATATGCTCAAAGAAATTTACGAACAGACTGAAGCGATTACTCGCACCTTGTCTGTTGGTATTACTGACAATGCATTGCATGAAAATTTCTTAGGTGAAAATGCCAAGAAACTAGCCAACATTAAGCAGGTTCAAATCATTGCCTGTGGTACCAGTTACCATGCGGGCATGGTTGCGCGCTATTGGTTTGAAAAATTGCTCAAAATGCCTTGCCAAGTAGAAATCGCTAGCGAATTTCGCTACCGCGAGCCAGTGGTTCTGCCAAATACCCTCGTCGTGTGTATTTCACAATCGGGTGAAACAGCAGATACCTTGGCGGCACTGCGGGATATCAAAGCACAAGCAGGTGCTAATGATCACTTGGTCACTTTGGCACTGTGTAACGTGAAAACCTCATCGCTACTCCGTGAAACTGATTTGCATTTAATCACCCAAGCAGGCGTTGAAATTGGCGTTGCTTCAACCAAAGCGTTTACCACCCAATTAGCCGCACTCATGCTACTGGTGTTAAAAGTGGGTCATGAGCAAAGTAGTTTAGCCCCAGAAAAATCAGCGGAAATCATTTCACAGCTGTGGCATGTTCCAATTGCGGTCAGCGAGACACTCGCACTCGACAGCCAAATTGAAAAAATGTCACATGCATTTATCGAAAAGCGTCATGCCCTGTTTTTAGGTCGCGGTATTGAATATCCAATCGCACTAGAAGGTGCATTGAAACTGAAAGAAATTTCTTATATTCATGCGGAAGGCTATGCGGCAGGCGAACTCAAGCACGGTCCGTTGGCGTTGGTTGATAAAGACATGCCGATCGTAGTGTTGGCGGCGCAAGATGAATTATTAGACAAACTCAAATCCAACATGCAAGAAGTGCTTTCACGTGGTGGCGAACTGTTTGTGTTTGCCGATGTCGATAGCCATATCAAATCTGAAGACCGTGTCCACGTGATTTCGATTCCGAAAATCGCGGGTTTGGTAGCACCAATCGTCTACAGTATTCCGGTGCAATTGCTGTCGTATCACGTTGCGGTTCTGCGTGGTACTGATGTGGATCAACCCCGTAATTTAGCGAAAAGTGTGACGGTGGAATAAAGACTCGAGTGACTGTCCTACAGCTTGTGGGAGAGTCATTCAAGTTTCATACCGAGTCTATAAAAAGCCGCCGATGTGATGATTAGGCGGCTTTTTTATTTTTCGAAAAAAAGTGCGATCATTCAGAAGCCCAACTGCAAAAATGGCTGAATGAAGGACAAGGTTCTGGCAAAATATCTTGTTGATATGCGCAATACTGAAACTAAACGACCGTTATGTTAACATGCTGACAAAACGAATCTACAGGAGGCTATCTTATGCGTTATTCGGCAAGCCATAAAGCTGAAACTCGCCAGCGTTTAATTGAAGAAGCGGGTAGCTTGGCTAAAAAAGATGGCTTTGCGACAACTGGGGTTGATGGATTGATGGCCTCTGTCGGTCTCACAGGCGGCGCCTTTTATAGCCACTTTAACTCTAAAGATGAGCTTCTTAAAGAAATTATTCAAAAAGAACTCATGGACACGCTAAAACGTTTCCAGCCTGAAGATGGTGATGGGTCTATAGACGCATTGCGACAACTCATTGCATCTTATCTGAGCCCAGCACATGTAAAACACCCAGAATTTGGGTGTCCATTACCGATCTTAAGTAGCGAAGTTGCACGTTCGACTGACGATATCAAGCAGGTCTATGAAACGAATGTCAAAGAAATTCAGCGATCGCTGGCTGAAGTCCTCAAAGATGAAAATGCAGCTTGGGCAGCACTTGCTTTAGGTGTGGGCGCAGTCACGCTGAGCCGTGCAATGTCTAATGACAAAACCAAAAAACAAGTTTTGGAAGCCTGCAGAAACTTTATTGATCAATCTCTAGATCATTTAGTCAACATCGAGTCACCCAACGAATAGTCAAAGTACCAATATCTCAGTCAGCTGAAAACTTTTGATAAATCATCAGTAATTTTCAAATCTTAAATTTGTCTTATTCATAAACGGTAAAACAGCTTCAGTCATTGACAATTCGAGCGCAATAGAATAACGTTCGTTTACCTTACGAACGTTTATTTATAATAGAAATTATTTTTGCTCTTTGGGAGTTCACCATGGCATCGGAAAAAACCGCCTGCATCCTCTGCTCACGTAATTGTGGTCTAGAGGTCGATATTGAGAATGGAAAGTTCACAAAGATCCGCGGTGACAAAGATCACCCGCTCACCAAAGGGTATATCTGCCAAAAAGCAGCGCGTCTAGAACACTATCAAAACCATGGTGATCGACTGCAATTTCCACTCAAACGCGAAGCTGATGGCACGTTCAAACGGGTCAGTTGGGATGAGGCCTTAAATGACATCGCAAAGAAGTTGCTGAGTATTCGTAAGCAACATGGCGGTGATGCATTTGCTTTTGTGGGTGGTGGCGGTCAGGGGAATCATATCGGCGGTGCTTATAGCCGCCAACTGCTTGCCGCGATGAAAAGTCGCTATGCCTACAATGCGCTCGGACAAGAAAAAACGGGTGACTTTTGGGTGAATGGCCGTTTATTTGGTCGTCAAACCTGTCATACCACCGAAGATGTCGAACATGCAGATTATGTACTCTTTATCGGGACTAATCCTTTCCAAGCCCACGGCATTCCCAATGCGCGCGACACGTTAAAAGAAATCAAAAAAGATCCGAATCGCACCATGGTAGTGATTGATCCTCGTCGCTCGGAGACCGCAAAACAAGCCGATATTCATCTGCAACTCAGGCCGGGCACTGATGCGTACCTCATGTCTGCGATGCTGGCGATTATCGTAAGAGAAAAACTTCATGACAGTGACTTCATTGCAAATCACTGCACTGGTTTTGATGCAGTGGAACAGGAACTCCTGACCATTTCTGTTGAGGACTATGCCGAGCGTGCCGATGTGCCTCTTGCAGAGATTGAACGCGTCGCACGGGGTTTTGCTAACGCGAAGACTGCATGCGTCCGCATTGATCTTGGCATACAACAAACCCTGCACACTACATTGAATGGTTATTTAGAAAAATTGCTGTATTTGATTACGGGGAACTTTGGCAAGAAAGGGGGCAATAATTTGCATTCTTTTCTGCTTCCAATCCTTGGTCATACCGATGAACGTCAGAAAAAAAATGGCAAATCTTTGAAACTGACCGCTCATCATAAAATGCACCCAATCGCAGGCATTTATCCACCGAATATTCTACCCGATGAGATCGAACACGCGGGCGAAGATCGAATTCGTGCTGTGTTTGTCGACAGCGCCAATCCGCTCATGACCTATGCAGATACCCAAGCCTATGAACGCGCGTTTAAACAGCTTGAACTCCTCGTGGTGATTGATGTGGCGATGACAGAAACCGCACGTGCTGCCCACTATATACTCCCCGCAGCATCGCAATTTGAAAAATGGGAAGCGACTGGTTTTAATCTAGAATTCCCAGAAAATGCGTTCCATCTTCGTCATGCACTTTTTCCTAAACTCGGAGAGTCACTGGGAGAACCTGAAATCTATACCCGACTGCTTGAAAAAATGGGCATCCTGCCAGATCGCTTTCCGCTACTGGAAAAAATTGCCAAGCATGAACCTAAATTATCCAATCACTTAGGTTATATGGGGGCGATTGGGGCGACGCTTGCTCGTAATAAATCATTGATTCCATTTGCAGCTTCAATTGTCTATCGAACCTTGGGTAAAGCTTTGCCCAATGGCGCTGCCGCAGCTGCCCCTTTGCTTCCTTTAGCCATTCAATACGCACAAACACATTATAAGGCAGTACGCAGAGCGGGATATCAAGGCAATCGTCTGACGTTGGGCACCGTTTTATTCAATGCCATTATGGATAACCGTGCAGGAACATTGCTCAGCAAGCACGAGTTTAAAGACACATGGACGCTGATAAAAACGCAAGACAAACGCGTACATCTCGCCATTCCTGAAATGTTGAATGAGCTACGCGCCTTAAAAAAAGAAGTCATGCCCGGCGCGGATTATCCGTTCATCCTGATGGCTGGAGAGCGTCGCAGTTATAACGCCAATCAGATTTACCGTGATCCTGCATGGCGTAAAGTCGACCCGCATGGTGCGATGCGTATGCATCCCGATGATGCCAAGCGTCTCGAACTGGAAGATGGTTCACATGCCACTTGTGAATCCGCAGCGGGAAAGATCAATGTCGTGATTGAAATTGATGATGCCGTCCGCCGTGGCATGGTGACCTTGCCACATGGTTATGGCATGCGCTATCAAGGCAGTGCACCAATTGGACCCGAACTCAATCGCCTCACCTCAGGCGCTCACTGTGACCCCCTGTCTAAAACTCCTTTTCATAAGCATGTGCCTGTGAACATTCGTAAAGTCTAAAAAATTAATGTGGAACAAGCAGTATGACCTTTGTCGTGATGGAAGAGTGTATTCAATGCAAACATACTGACTGCGTTTCAGTCTGCCCTGTCGATTGCTTCTATGAAGGACCGAACTTGGTGAGAGTGAAATTAGTTGGCCATATCAGCCGCTCACATTAGATGAACTCTATACCGAACTATGTACTCATTTTAAGTTAACTCGACGTGAATCCCGTCTCCGTGCTGCGGTTAATCATCATTTTAAGAAATGGAGTGATACGTATAACCAAGGGGATACGATTGCTTTTATTCCAGCTGTATCTGGAGGTTAAAGATGTTTGAGTTAACGAAACAACCCATTGATCCTAATCCACTCCGCCAGAAATTATTGGTTGAACGTTGCGGTGCCTTTGTCAGTTTTGAAGGATGGGTACGCAACCACCATGACGGAAAAAGTGTCAAAAAATTATATTATCAAGTCTACCCAGAGCTCGCTTTGAATTCAGGAAAGCAAATTATTCAAGATGCACTCGCCGAATTTGCAATTGATCATGCAGTTTGTGTCCATCGGACAGGACAACTTGAGATCGGTGATTTAGCCGTTTGGGTTGGGGTATCTATCGCGCATCGTGATGCTGCTTTTGATGCTTGCCGTTATATCATTGACACTGTTAAGCAAGACGTCGCGATCTGGAAAAGAGAATATTATGTTGATTCAGCCGATGAGCAATCGCAGTGGCTAGAAAATTCTCTGTGAGCGTATCGAACCAGAATTCTATCAACCAACCTCTGGGCGAAGAAAAACTCTTTCAATGTGATACTTAATTTGACGCTCCGAGAGTAAAGGGTTTTTCAGCATTTGCCAGTATGAAACGCCATAAGGCTTCGACAAAAGCCGCCATATTTGGCGGCTTTTGTCTGCGTTAAATCAAAAAATCTCTTATTTCTGTTTAAATTCAATATCTACACGACGGTTTGGCGCTAAACAATCAATCAACTTTTTCCGATTTTTATCGGTACATTCCGTCAACGGAGCAGTACTGCCCTGACCTTCCGCTTTGATTTTCTCGGCATCAATGCCTTGTAAAACAAAGAACTCTTTAATGGTTTCGGCACGCGCAGTGGATAGTTTGAGATTCTGTTCATCATTACCCAGACGATCAGTATGTCCAATGATGGTAATGCTCTCTAAAGTTGTCATGTTCGCCTTTAATTGCTCGGCAAAACTACGCAATGTTCCTCTGAACGATTCAGGTAAATCGTTCAGTTTTGATTGATTGAAACCAAACAACCTATTGGTTGGAAGCGATAATTGAGTATTGGTAGGCAGTGCAACAACCGGCGCTTCTGTCTCAAGCACGGGTCCTGCTGGTAAAGGCTGCAAATGAAGGACACAAGCAGGACGATCAAAATAACTACCCGACACCTTCATTTGCTCATCAAATT